>JAKOSS010000861.1 GCA_029777145.1 Acidobacteriota bacterium
AAACAGGCGGATTCTTCTTTTTCGTACCGGTCTGGATACTCGGCGCGTTCGTGATCGTGCTCAACGTCCTGATCGGGCTCGGGTATGTAAAACGATGACGCGTTCATTGATCATTATCTGCGTCGTCGTGGCGTGCGTCGCGGCGGCATTCGGGCAGGTCGAAGGCAATCCCGAGAATTACTGCCGAAACGGAATATTCGCGGCCGAGGAAGGGCCGTTTTCGATCGCCGTCGTGACACCGAAGGGCCGAGCCTACTTCTTTTCGGACGAACGCGATTGTCCGAACGGAAAAAATTGTCGGCTCAGATCATACCTGGTGCCGCGCGACGAGGTTATCGTTTCGCGCAAGTTCCGCGGTTTCGCTTGCGTCTGGTATCAGCCGAAAAAAGGATACGAAACGGTCGGCTGGATCGAAGAATCGCGGCTCCGGTTCAAAACTGACGATGTTTCCGCCGACTCGTGGGTCGGCAACTGGACGTATTACGACAATTCGATAGAGATCAAGGCCGGCGCGAGATCCGGTGAGTTTGTCGTCAAGGGAACCGCGATCTGGAAAGGACTCGGCGACAACGTCCACGTTGGCGAGCTCGACGGCGGCGCGGGGCTTTCGGACGGCGAATTGCGTTACGGATACGACGACACTCCGGATGATTGTCGGGTCAGATTCCGAAAGGCCGGAAACTACCTCGTCGTTTCCGACAATATGAATTGCGGCGGTGCAAACGTAACATTCACAGGTATTTACAAGCGCTCAAAGTGATCACGAAATGAGTCGCGAATAAACCGCCGCGTCGACGTTTCCGCCGCTGACGACGACTCCGACGCGTTTTCCGGCAAACTGTTCGCGCCGTTCGATCAGCGCACCGAGACTGAGCGCACCGGTCGGCTCACACTTCAGATTCGCCAGCCCGAAGTAGTTTCGCAACGCCTCGACGATCCGTTCTTCCGAGACCTCAATGATCTCGGCGACTCCGTCCTTGATGATCTCCCAGTTGCGGTTGCCGAGACTGATCGTCCGCGCGCCGTCGGCAAGCGTCGCCGTCGGTTCGACCTCGTTCGGAATGATCCGTCCGGCGCGAAGCGATCGCGCGGCGTCGTTTCCGAGAAGCGGCTCGGCACCAAAAAGTTCCGCCGTCGAACCGTTCCGGCAAAGCCCTTTCGAGATCCCCGATATCAAGCCTCCGCCACCGACGGGCGAGATCACGACGTCCAACCCCAGTGCAGCGATCTCGTTCCCAAGGCTTGAATTGCCGTCGATCACGTGGTCGTCATCGTACGCAGAAGCGACGTAAGCACCCGGCATTTTGGCGGCCAGTTGCGCGACCCGTTCATTACGGCCGACTTTCGCGGTATCGACCAGATCGACCGTCGCGCCGTATGACCTCACGGCGTCGATCTTGACCTGCGCCGAGGTTGACGGCATGACCACGACCGCGCGTTTTCCGAGCAGTTTGCAGGCGTACGCGAGCGCCTGTCCGAAATTTCCCGACGATGCCGTCAATATCTCGCCGTTCGGGACGTTCAACGCCAAGTTGTACGCAGCACGGAACTTAAAGCTCCCCGTGTGCTGAAAGGTCTCGGTCACGACGGTCAGGTCGATCCCGAGCGCGTCACAAAGCTTTTGGGGCTGAAAGGCGAAGGTCGGACGGATCGCATCCGCAAGTGGTTTCATAATCGTGAATCTTAGCGTTCGGCGAATTCCAGTTCAATCGTGCATGTTTCGGTTGCGAAACATTGTCGGCGGAAATCTGTCCGTCGGCGTCCCAAAGTGGTAATCTGTTGTAACTATGTCACTCGCGGATTTCGGAATGATCGGGCTCGGAACGATGGGCCGCAACTTTTTGTTGAACGTCGGTGAAAAAGGCGTCGCGGGCGTCGGATTCGACCTCGATCCCGACAAGCGCAAACTCCTCGTCGACGAAGCCGTCGGCTGCGATCTGCAGGCCGCCGACTCGCTCGATGACCTCGTCGCGAAACTCGAACGGCCGCGGCGCGTGATGATCCTCGTTCCGGCCGGCGTCGTCGATCGCGTCATCGACGACCTGATCGGCAAACTCGAACCCGGCGACATCGTCATCGACGGCGGAAATTCGCACTTTCCCGATACGGAACGCCGTGAACAAAAGCTGAACGAGGCCGGACTCGAATTTCTCGGAGTCGGCGTCTCGGGCGGCGAAGAAGGCGCGAGACACGGCGCAAGCATCATGGCGGGCGGCAAGAAGGAGGTTTACGAGAGCGTTAGAACCGTACTTGAATCGGCCGCGGCGCGCGTCGGGAGCGAACCGTGTGCGGCACACGTCGGCAACGGCTCGGCCGGCCATTTCGTCAAAATGGTCCACAACGGGATCGAGTACGCGATGATGCAGTTGATCGCCGAAACCTACGACCTGATGAAACGAGGTCTCGTCTTGGAAAACTCGGAGATCGCCGACTTTTTCGGCGAGTGGAATCAGGCCGAACTCAACGGTTTTCTCGTCGAGATCACCGAGACCGTTTTGAGAAAAAAGGATTCGGAAACGCCGAACGATCTCGTTGATATGATCCTCGACACCGCCGGTCAGAAAGGGACCGGCAAATGGACGTCGCAGGCGGCGATGGACCTGGGAGTTCCGATCCCGACGATCGACGTCGCCGTCGCGATGCGGCAGATTTCAGCGCGAAAGTCAGAACGGGTCCTCGCGGCCCGTAAACTCGAAGTCGTGCAGCCGTACTCGATCGAGGGCGAGATGCGCGACAACGCGATCGAGGTTCTGCGGCGTGCGATTTACCTTGCCTTCGTTGCGGCCTACGCGCAGGGAATGTCAATGTTGCAAACGGCGTCGGAAGAACGTTCGTACGAACTCGACATGGTCGAGATCGCAAAGATCTGGCGCGGCGGATGCATCATTCGGTCGAGCATCCTCGAAGAGATCCGCAAGGCGTTCGAGGTCGCACCGAAACTCACGAATTTGCTGCTGTCCGATATTTTTCGCGACGCTGTCCGCGCCGGTCATGAATACTTGAAGGCCTCGGTGATCAACTTCGTCTCGTGTGATATCGCCTCTTCGGGCTACTCGACGGCGCTCAACTACATCAACGCCTTCGCGACCGAGCGCTTGCCGGCGAACCTGATCCAGGGACAGCGCGATCTCTTCGGCGCGCACACGTACCAACGGATCGACCGCGAGGGAACTTTTCATACGGAATGGGAAACGTAAGACATTTGCGATTTGCGATTTGCGATTTGCGATTGCCGATTTGCGATTGGGCCGTGACTTGAAGTTTCCTGCCCACTGCTCACTGCTCACTGCTCACTGCTCACTGCTCACTGCTCACTGCCTACCTCTTCAAATTCTTCCGCGGTATTCACGTTCGTCAATAGATCGGGATCGGCGGACAATCGAGAAGGATCTATGTACTTCGGCGCGATCCGGTCGAGGAAGTCCTTGACCGACGCGCGCGGGTTCTCGTTAATTACCTCTTCCAAACTCCGGACGCAGAATTTTGCGCGGTAGGCCGCGAAAAGAGGCTGCGGGCGGCCGTCCGACTGCCTCGGAACGACGGCGAGAAATTTCGCGAGCGATTCGGCCAGTGTCGCCAGATTCGCGACCGCGTCGGGCGTGATCAACGGCAGATCAACGGCGAGCACGATCGCCAGTTTCGAATTGCAGTTCTTTAGCGCCGCGTGAAGCCCGCCGAGCGCGCCGCGGCCGGGAAATTCATCGCGGACGACCGGGAGATCGGTTTCGAGCGCTGAATCGGCGCTCAGGACAACGGTGACCGTGCCGAAAACGGAGCCGAGGTTCCGCGCCGCGCGGGCAAGGAACGTTTCTCCGCCGATCTCGAGCAGCGCCTTTTCACGACCCATCCTCAATGATCTGCCGCCGGCGAGGATGAAACCCTCCGCGATTTTCGAATTGCGATTTTCAATTTGCGATTGCGACATTTGTCCTTGGTCAGTGGCCGATTAGCAGTACATTTGCGATTTTCAATTTGCGATTTGCGATTGGGTCGTCGGTTAACGGTTATTCCTGCCGTTAAGTTGTTTTCACCGCGCGATCGCAAATCGCAAATCGCAAATCGCAAATCCGTGATCTATGGTCTGCTCTCTACTCGAATTTTCACCGACTTCGAGGTCGGGCAGTTACTTTTTTCGGCGACGCTTCCGATCGGAACCAGCGGATTCGCCTCGGGGAAGTAGGTCGCGCAGCAGTCTTTCGGGATCTCGTACGGTACGACGACAAAAGTCTCCGCGCGACGCACGACGCCGTCGAATTCGCTCGTCAGATCGACGACGTCGCCCGACTTCAGTCCGCGCGAATCGATGTCCGATTGATTCATAAAGATCACCCGGCGCGAGCCGCGAACGCCGCGGTAACGGTCGTTCTCCTCGTAAACCGTCGTGTTGAACTGGTCGTGCGCGCGGATCGTCGTCATCAGAAGTTCGCCTTCATCAAGTACGATCTCCTCGATACGGCTGACCGCGAACTTCGCGAGACCCGAATCTGTCGGGAACAAACGCTCCCGCGGCGGGTTTGGCATATAGAATCCGCCGTCGACTCGCACGCGGACGTTGTAATTCTCGCAACCGGGGACGACCTTCGCGATGGCGTCGCGGATCAGGTCGTAGTCGCTGACGAACCGTTCCCAATCGAACGTCTGACGTGTTTTCAGGACCGCCTGCGCGAGTTTCGCGACGATCCAAACTTCCGATCTCAGTTCCGCCGACGCCGGTTCGAGGATCCCTTTTGACATCTGGACGTTGAGCATCGTGCTTTCGGTCGAAACGAACTGTTCCTTTCCGCCCGTCATGTCGATCTCGGTCCGGCCGAGACACGGCAGGATCAACGAGCGTTTGCCGGTCACGAGCGCCGTCCGGTTGAGTTTCGTTACGACCTGCGCGGTCAGTTCGCAATTGCGCAAGGCCTCGGCGGTGTAATAGGTGTCGGGCGCGGCGGACAGAAAATTGCCGCCGACCGCGAAGAAGACCTTCGCGTCACCGTCATGCATCGCGCGGATCGCGTCGACGGTGCTGAATCCGTCCCGTTTCGGGGTCTTGAAATGGAACGCCTTTTCGAGATTCTTTCGAAATACCGGCGTCATCTTTTCCCAGATGCCCATCGTCCGGTCGCCCTGGACGTTCGAATGCCCGCGGACGGGGCAGAGGCCGGCGCCTTGTTTTCCGATCTGTCCGCGGAGCAGGTGCAGATTGACGATCTCCTGAACGGTCGCAACGGCCTGTTTGTGCTGCGTCACGCCCATCGCCCAACAAGTGACGACGCGGCCGGCTTTGAGAAATTCGCCGGCGACCGATTCAATCTGCGACAGCGACAATCCTGACGAGCGCAGGATCGTTTCCCAGTTCGCCGACTCGATCCCCGCCACGAAATCCTGAAAGCCCTCGGTTTTCGAATTGATGAATTCGTAATCGATCAACGGTTCCGGACTATGCTTCTCACGATCGAGAATGACCTTGATAACGCCTTGAAGAAACGCAAGATCGCCGCTGATCCGGATCGGCAGGTGAATGTCGGCGAGCGGCGTCGCGCGGCCGCGAAGCACGGTCATCGGGAACTTCTTGAGATCGTCGTACTGCTCGGGATTCGGGTTCACAAAACTCAGAAACCCCGCTTCGGGCAACGGGTTGACGGCAATGATCCGCGCTCCGTTCTGTTTTGCGCGCTGCAGCGAACTCATCATCCGCGGCGCATTGGTCCCCGGATTTTGGCCGATGATGAGGATCAGATCGGTGTCTTCGAGGTCGTCGAGCCTGATCGTCGCCTTGCCGAGGCCGATCGATTCAGCGAGCGCGACCGACGTCGATTCGTGGCACATGTTCGAGCAATCAGGCAGATTGTTCGTCCCGAAACATCGCGCGAAAAGTTGATAAAGGAACGCGGCTTCGTTCGAAGTTCGTCCCGACGTGTAAAACACTGCCTCGTCAGGAGATGCGAGCGCGTTCAGCTGCTCGGAAACGATTGCAAATGCTTCTTCCCAACCGATCGGGTGATAGTGCGTTGCGCCTTCGTCGAGAAACATCGGCTGCGTGATCCGCCCCTGCGCGTTCAGCCAGCGGTCCGATTGCGATTCGAGTTCCTTCACCGAGTATTTTGCGAAGAACTCCGGCCCGACGCGTTTTGTCGTCGCTTCGTCGGCGATCGCCTTGGCGCCGTTCTCGCAAAATTCGGCATGCGTCCGCTCGCCTTCGGGATCTGCCCACGCGCACGAATTGCAGTCGATCCCGCCCTTTTGGTTCAACGCCAGAAGCAGTTTCGTCCCGCGGATCGGACCGGCCTTCTTCAGCATCACCTTGGTCGCGTTGACGACCGCCGACATTCCGGCCGCGGTCTTTTTCGGCGCGCCGATCTTGAGATCTCGGATTGACTTGTCTTTCATCGATTAGGGGCAGCGTGTTCTCAGGAAATGATCCGATGTTCGTTAGTGTAAACGTTGAAGCGGCCGTCGCGGACGAATCCGACGAGCGTGATTCCGAACTCTGTCGCGGCTTCGATCGCGAGGCTCGACGGCGCGCCGACCGCGCAGACGATCGGGATGCCGGCGGCGGCTGCCTTTTGGAGAAGTTCGAAAGAGGCGCGGCCGCTGAGAAACAAGGCTCGCGAGCTGAGCGGCAAACGCGATTCTAGGAAGTGCCGGCCGATCAGTTTGTCGACCGCGTTGTGCCTGCCGACGTCCTCCATCACGTCAACGCTCGCGCCGTCGGTCGAAAACAGCGCAGCGGCATG
>JAKOSS010000862.1 GCA_029777145.1 Acidobacteriota bacterium
CCTTTCGCTGGTGTCGGTGTTCGTCGCGTACCTTGTCGCTCGATTTGCGGCAATTAAGTTCGCCGCCAAAGGGAATCGCCCGACATTCGCAACCCTCATTACCCCGCATTACGTGATTCGGTTCGAACACGGATCGCTGTTCGCGTGGAACCTCGATGAACTCGATCACGTCCGCCCCGCGCCGGGATTCAGCACCGCTAATTCCGGAGCTCACATCGCGCTTTCTCTTGACGGTTCGATGCGGACCTTCGCGGTCGCCGGAAGGGGACGAGCCGTCGATGTCGTCGAACAGATCGAGATGCTCCGAAAGGAATTCATCGAAGCGTCCGTCCGGAAAGACCACGGGTTTTTCGAAGAATTCGGTGATCTGGAAGGCATCGTTGCAGACCCGCAGCAATCGCGGCCGCGAGGCGAGTCTGCCAGTGTCGCGGCGACGGCGGCCCTCGCGATCGTCGTCGCCGGAGTGGCGGTCGCCGGCGCGTATCTGACAAATTTCTATTGGGATGACCGCAAGAGTTGGGATGCGGCGGCAGCGGCGGATCGTGCGGACGTCTACGCGGCTTATCTTGCCGGACATCCAAACGGGCGATGGAACGATCGCGCCAAGCAACGGTTGAACGAAATTTACGAGATCGCTGCGAAGAGCTATCTCGATAGGGTCTCGAAAGACGCGGATGAGGCGGCGAAGAAGGCAATGCTCGGAATGCTCGAAAATGCGCGCAAGTCGCTCAACAACTGCGTTGCGGTCGGTTTCAGCCGGCGGAATGACGTCCCGCCGGGATATGTCGAAAGCCTCAAAGCGGAGTACGGATATGAACGGATCCTGAACTTCGACGACTCCTTCTCCGACCCGAAGATGGAGAAGCGTGAATCCGGCGTCGTGACGGCATTGGCCGAAACGTTTCAGACCGTAGTTGCCGACGACGTGCTCAAGCTCTCGACTGGCTGTCCCGAGGGCGGTTCGCGGTTTCTGATCGACTACGAAGTTGTCCCGGACGATCTGATATGGTTCGATCTCCGGCAGGAACGGTTCAGTCCGGCGGCACGCACATGGTATCCGGGCGTTTTCTTCAACTGGAAATTTTCCGTCGAAATTCCTGGGCACGAGGACGCTTATCGCTTCTCGATGCAGTCCGCGCCCGCCGAAACGATCGATTACCAGGGAGCCAACGGCAAGCTCTCGGGGGCCGAAGATGAATTTGAGGCGATGCTCAGGAAAGACCTGCCGGTGATCTACAACTCGATGGCGGCGAGCGCGTTCAATGACTTCCGGGCGCATCTGATCTACAAATTCGGGATCGGACCCGATCCGGCAATCGATCCGAAACAGAAAGGTGAAGTGTCCCCGAAACGTTCGAACCGCTGACGTCATGTGTTATCATCGACACCTTTGAAACACCTATGAGAAAACCGGTAATTGCAGGGAACTGGAAAATGTTCAAGATGCTCGGGGAAGCAGTCGAAATTGCGCTCGAGCTCAAGCCGTTGGTTTCAAACGCGAACCACTGTGAGGTCGTGATCGCGCCCGTCTTCGTCCATCTGAAGACGGTTGCGGACCGACTCGAAGGATCGAATGTCCGCGTCGCGGCACAGGACTGCGCGCCCGTCGCCGAACAATCGGCGAACACCGGCGAGGTTTCCGCCGAAATGCTGAAGGACGTCGGGTGCTCGCACGTGATCATCGGACACTCCGAACGCCGGCAGTTTTACGGCGAGGGCGACGAAAGCGTAAATCGCAAGACGAAGTCCGCGCTCGCAGCCGGCCTGACGGCGATCGTCTGCGTCGGCGAGACGCTTGCAGAACGCGAGAACGGCGACCTGTTTAATGTTGTGGAAAGACAGGTTCGCGAGGGTTTGAGCGGTTTGACAACTTCTGACCTGGAACGTATTATTATCGCTTACGAGCCTGTTTGGGCGATTGGCACAGGGAAAACTGCCACGCCTGATCAGGCTCAAGAAATGCACGGATACATCCGCGGGAAGGTCGCCGAAACACACGGCGGTCAGGCCGCAGACGATGTCAGGATCCTTTACGGCGGTTCGGTCAAACCGGACAACATCGCCGAATTAATGGACAAAAATGACATCGACGGTGCGTTGGTCGGCGGCGCAAGTTTGAAGGCGTCCGATTTCTCGAGAATAGTCAACTACAGGTTGGTTTAGGTTTTGGAATACGTACTTTACACAATTTTCTTTCTTTCCTGTTTGCTGCTGATGGTAGTGATTCTTCTGCAGCCTGGAAAGACCGACGCGGGTGCGTTGTTCACGAGCAACATCTCGAGCAATGCTTTCGGACCGCGCGGCACGGCGACGGTTCTTTCGAAGATCACGATCATCACGGCGACCGTGTTCATGGTTACCGCGCTTTTGCTTTCGATTCCCGCGCTCCGCGGAGGTGGATCGGTTCTCTCGAGCAATCCTGAGACTCCGGCGGAAGAAGCGATCGCACCGGGCGGTGAGACGAACGCGAACACCGCAACGAACGCGAACACGCCGGCTGCGAATACCGCAACGAACACGGATGCGAACAGCGCGTCGAATGCGAACATCCCGGCGGCGAACACCGCGCCGGACGCCAACGCGAACAAGTAATCGTTCGTGGCTTGAAAATTCAACCCTAATCCCAGGCTGAGGTGGCGTAATTGGTAGCCGCGCACGTTTGAGGGGCGTGTGGAGAGATCCGTGCGGGTTCGAGTCCCGCCCTCAGCACCATTTCGAAAAAGGTCGTCCGATTGCACTCGGACGACCTTTTTCATTTCGGATTTTGGATTTGGGATTTCGGATTGTGCTTCCTTCGGACCACCGACCACCGACCACCGCCGACTGACCACCGAC
>JAKOSS010000863.1 GCA_029777145.1 Acidobacteriota bacterium
ACCCATTGGCGATCGAGCGGCATCTTTTCGTCAATCATCGTCCGTTGGCCCGTTTGGGCGACGATCGCGGAATTCACCCGTCGATCACGCCCGCCGGATTCGAAAGTATGAAGGCAGGTCTCGACGATGTTGCCGGGGACGCGACGGCTTCCCGGATTGGTCGGATCTTTTTGAGCGGATCGAGAGGCTTTGTTCGACGGAACTACTCTTATGGGCTTCTCTTTCAGTCGGCGGGTAGCCAAGATCGCTTTACCTATCAAGGCGGCCGCACCGAAGCGAAGCCGAGTTTATGGTGAACGACACCCGGTTCGTCATCGAACGGCCTTGAGCTTCGTCGATCCGCATGATCGATCCTTGTCTCCCGAAAAAGCGACCAATCTTCTCCTACAAAAAGAAGAGCACGCCTTTTTCCCCACATCTTGACGGCGTTCGGAGACGAACCGCCGGCGTCCGGACGGTCCCGTTCGGGCAACAGGAGATTACTCAAATGTCACGAAGAAAAAGATCATCAAGCATTACTGAAACCGCGCGCCTGCGCCTTGCAGCCTGCAAGTCGATCGACACCGGACTCGATCTCGGAAACGGCATCACCATCGCCGGTTTTGAGAACAAGCTCGAGGCCGCTGAGGACGCCCTCAGCGAATACAACCGGTCGCTTTCAGAAATCGATGAGAAACGCATTCGATGCGAGGTGTTTGAACGCGACCTTGCCGATTACAGCGAGCGCGTGCTCCTTGGCGTTGGCTCGAAGTTCGGGCGCGACAGCGTCGAGTACGGGAAGGCCGGCGGGACCCGTAAATCCGATCGCCGGCGCCGTCCGAAGAGCGAACCGGCCGCCGCTGCCTAAATAGGAGCGGAGAAGGGGCGAGGGGGCGAGCGGGAGAAGGGGCGATGGGGCGATGGGGAGATGGGGGGAGAGGGAGAAGGGGAGATGGGTCTATTCCCCCATTCCCCCACTCCCCCAATCGCCCAATCACTCGCTCCCCCACTCTCCCACTCTCCCTTTCCCCCGCTCCCCCGCCCGTTCACGCAGGCGGTACTGACTTCCTCAACTTCCCAAACTTCCCAAACTGGTATTCCGCCCGCTCACGCAGGCGGTACTGACTCCCGTTCACCCGCTCCCGACTCCCTCTCCCGACTCAGCCGGAAAGTGCGCATAAATCCGCACCTTTCTCGATCCGGTTCGCGGGAAACTTCACGCCGAGAATTCGGAAACCCCAGCAAATACGAGGCTTTACGCTTTGGAACAGACCTTGCTTCTACTAGGTGCAGCGAGAAAGCAGAATCATCGCTTCAAAGTTTGAATAAAACGGGAGTCCTTAAGAAAAGAATGGTAAAAGCTTACGAAACAATTTGGGCACTGATCGCCGTGGTTGCGGCGGCGTTCTTTGTCACCGGCAGCATGACGCTTTTCGCGGGTGTGGTTTTCGGCTTCATCACGGCAGGCATGATCTTCGTCGGAATGATGATGATCCTGCCGGCAACGGTGGCGCACCGGAACCATCCCGAATCGCCGAAGGTTGAACCGGCCAAAAACAAACATTTCGTACCGGCCGGCGCCGTTCACGCAAGATAATCTCCAATCCCTAAACTGGCAATCCTCCTCATCAAGCCATAACCCATTGCGCTCGCAATGGGTTATGGCATTTTAGCGTCCGCTATTCACGTCAGGGTATCGCTTACGGAATTGAGAAGATTCTCGGCGGAGAATGGTTTCGTGAGAATGTCCTGGACCTTGAGCTGCCGGAGTTCCGCGACCTGCTCGGCGTTCATCAGACCGCTCATCGCGATCACCAGCGACTCAGGGTTCATCTTGCGGATCGTCCGGATCACCGAACAGCCGTCGATGACAGGCATCGTCAGATCCGTCAGGACGAGCGCGACGTCATCGGCGTTCTTCGAGTACTCCGCGAGCGCTTCGGCGCCGTCGCCGGCGACGATCACGCGGTATCCGAATTTCTCGAGCGTCGCGCGCGTGATCTCGCGGACATGGACCTCGTCGTCGACAACAAGGATCAGTTCGCCGTTGCCGTGCGGCATCGCCGACGCCAGCGATTCGCTCGTTTCGTCGTCCGTCGCCTCCAACGCGGGGATGTAAACCGTGAATCTGGTGCCTTTACCGACCTCGCTGTAAACGTTGATGAAGCCGTCGAGGCTCTTGATGATCGACTGCGAGGTGGCAAGCCCGAGTCCGGTTCCTTTGCCGATGTCTTTCGTCGTGAAAAACGGGTCGAAGATGCGTTTGACCACATAATCGGACATTCCGGTTCCGCTGTCGGTGACGCTGAGCACGACGTAGTTTCCGGCCGAGGCATCAAGGTGGACGCGGGCGTAATGCTCGTCGAGAGTGACGTTCGCCGCCTTCAGCATCATGTTTCCGCCGTCCGGCATCGCGTCGCGCGCATTGATGCAGAGATTCATCAGAACCTGATGGATCTGCGTCGGATCGGCCTTGATCAGATTGAGGTCCTGGGCGATCTCGAATCGGAGACTGATCGATTTCGGCAGCGTCTCCTGGAGAACCTTCGCGAGATCCTTGACGATGTGCCGCACCTGCACCGGAATGCGCTCGCCCTCCATGCCGCGGGCGAACGTCAGTACCTGGCGGACGAGGTTTGCGCCGCGTTCGGCGTTCTCGCGGATGACCTCGAGCCAGCGGCGCGTCTCGGCGTCGTGCACACCGAGTTCGAGCATGTCCACCGACATCAGGATCGGCGAGAGAATATTGTTGAGATCGTGAGCGATGCCGCCGGCGAGCGTGCCGATCGATTCCATTCGCTGCGCACGCAGGAGCTGCTGTTCGGTGAGCTTTTTCTCAGTGATGTCATAGCGGATCGCGACGTACTGGTAAGGTTTTCCGTCGCTTCCGAGAAACGGCACGATCGTCGTGTCGACCCAGTAGAAAGAACCGTCTTTCGCCCGGTTGCGTATCTCGCCGCGCCAGACCTCGCCCTGCCCGATCGTTTTCCAAAGGTTTCTAAAGAATTCTTTCGGATGATAGCCGGAATTGATGATCCGATGGTCCTGACCGATCAGTTCCTCGCGGCTGTATTTGGATATCTGGCAAAATTTTTCGTTGACGTAGGTGATCTTGCCCGAACGGTCGGTGAACGCCACGATCGCTGACTGATCGAGCGCGAACTTCATGTCCGACAGCTCCTTGATCAGGCTGCGGTTCTCGACTTCGAAATTGGCGGGATCTGCTTTTGACATCGTCTCGTTACGCGGCGTCTGCCTG
>JAKOSS010000864.1 GCA_029777145.1 Acidobacteriota bacterium
AAATCTCCGATCCGAAGATGCTCGACGAATGCCGCCACCGCCCGCACCGGATTGTCCTCGCTGATGTACTCGTCCAGACTCACCGGAAACATCACCTGCTGCTCCCTCGCCACTCCCCTGATGTATCCCATACAAGGAATATTCTAACCCGAGATGCTAAAATCTGAACGAGTTTTGACACAGCCTCGTGAGCGGGCGGAAACTCAACGAGGGGGCGATGGGGAGACGAGGCGAAAGGGAGAGTTGAAGATCAAATCACTCTCGTTCTCCCCAATACCCGACATCCTCCGCCCGCTCACGCAGGCGGTACTGACTTTGCCTTTTCCCCTTTACCCCTCTTTCCCTTTTTCCCTTTCCTAGTGATAAGATTTGCTACTCGAATCTATAAGTAATCGTTAATTCATTCTATGGACAAATTTTTGGTTCGCGGCGGGAAGCCGCTTCGGGGGAAAATTGAGATCAGCGGAGCAAAGAACTCCGCTTTGCCGTGTCTCGCGGCCACGCTGCTCACTCCGGAAACTGTAATTCTGCACAACGTTCCGTACGTCAAGGACCTGATCACCCAGCGGCGCTTGCTCGAAGATCTTGGCGCGACGGCACTGACACCCGAACTTCGCACGCACAAGGTAACGGCGCGGCACATCGAGCGGTTCGAGGCGCCTTACGAGCTTGTGAAGACGATGCGGGCCAGCGTGCTGGCGCTCGGACCGTTACTGGCGCGATTCGGACAGGCGAAGGTCTCGTTGCCCGGAGGCTGCGCGATCGGGACGCGCCCGATCGATCTTCATCTCAAAGCCTTTGAAGTCCTTGGAGCGACGGTCTCGCTCGAAGCCGGCAACGTCGTCGCGCGTGCGCCCGAAGGCGGATTGATCGGAGCCGAGGTCGAATTTGAGAAGGTGACGGTCACCGGAACCGAGAACCTGATGATGGCGGCTTCGCTCGCGCGCGGCAAGACCGTCATCAGGAACGCCGCCTGCGAACCCGAGATCGAAGATCTGGCTGAACTCCTGAACAAAATGGGTGCGCGCATCAGAGGTGCGGGAATGTCGACGATCGAGATCGATGGCGTGGATCATCTGGGTGGCGCCGAGCACACGATCATTCCGGACCGGATCGAGACCGGGACGTTCATCGTCGCGGCCGCCATAACCGGCGGCGAGATCGAGATCAAAAACTGCCGTCCGGACCATCTCACGGCCGTCATCGAGAGGCTTCGCGAAGCGGGCGTGGTGATCGAGGAATTGAATCCGAGCACGCTCCATGTGAAGGTCGGCCCCGACGGGCTGATCGCGAAAGACGTCACGACCGAACCGCATCCGTTGTTCCCGACCGACATGCAGGCGCAATACATGGCGCTGATGACTCAGGCGAGCGGCACGGCGGTGATCAAGGAAACGATCTTCGAGAATCGTTTCATGCACGCTTCTGAATTGATCCGGATGGGCGCGAAGATCGACATTTCGGGAAATGCAGCGACCGTGCATGGGCCGACGAGACTATCGGGCGCGCCGGTTCTCGCGTCGGATCTCCGGGCGTCCGCGTCGCTTGTTCTCGCGGGTTTGGCGGCCGACGGCGAAACGATGATCGACCGGGTCTATCATATCGATCGCGGATACGAATCGATCGTCACGAAATTGCGTTCCGTCGGCGCCGACATCACCCGGATCACCGAACACGTGGAAGCTTAGCAAGTTGGGGAAGTTTGGGAAGTTGGGGAAGTTTAGGAAGTTTAGGAAGTTTGGGACGTTTAGGAAGTTTCGGAAGTTGGGGAAGTTTAGGAAGTTTAGAAAGTTTAGGAAGTTTGGGAAGGGTGCATAGCTTAAAATTCCCCAACTTTCGAAACGTTCAAGACTTCCGAAACTTCCGAAACTTCCCCAACTTTCAAAACTTCCCCAACTTCCCCAACTTTCAAAACTTCCCAAACTTAGAGGTGGAGGTGTGTTCTCGCTTCCCAGATCTCGGGGAAGAACTTCTTCGTCAATGTCGTCCTCAGATATCCGGCGCCTTCGGAACCGCCGGTTCCGCGCTTCATGCCGAGCATGCGTTCGACCATCAATACGTGATGATAGCGCCACAGCGCGACGTATTCGTCGTGTTCGATCAGCAAGTCCTGCATATTGAAAAGGTCAGGGTAGGTTTCGGGCTTTTGGAGGATCCTGACGATCGAATCCAGCCGTTCCTGATGCGTTCCGACCTTGAATTCCTTTCGTTCAAGCAGACTCCAGAACCCGTCGGCAAGCGTCGGTGATTCAAACCG
>JAKOSS010000865.1 GCA_029777145.1 Acidobacteriota bacterium
CGTACGTTCTCTCGGTGACGCGGTTCAGAGCGTCGTAAACGTAGGTCGTGGTGATCGTGCGCGCGTCCGTCTTTGAAGTCAGGTTGCCGTTCGGATCGTAGGCGTAAACGATCGTTCCCGATTCGGGGTTTGCCGCCGATTTCAACCGCGACAGCGCGTCGTAAACGAAGGTGCGCGTCTGGACGCCCTGAGTGACGGTGAGCAGGTTGCTCAGCACGTCATAGCCGTAAACGGTGTACTGATTGGGATCGTCGATCGCCCCGAGTTGGTTCGAAGCGTCCGGCTCATCGACCCGCTTCAATTGCCCGAGCGCGTTCGTGATGCTCCGCCGCAGCTTTCCGGCCTGATCGGCAACGGTTACGGCCGTGCCGATCTGACTGCCCGAAGTTGCCAGCCCGTATTCCGTCAGAACCTCTGCATTGTCGGGCGTCGTTACTTTCCAGACCCGACCTAGGTCATCGTAGAAGCTTTCCGTCCAGAGCTTGGTGTCGCCCGTGCGGTACGGATTCGTGACCCGTTTCGGGCGGCCCATCTGGTCGAACTCCGTTTCCGTGAAGACATCGCCGTCCGAGTCGACCGATTGCGTCCGGACGGTTCTTCCCAAACCGTCGAACCAGGAATAGCCTTCCTTCCAATTCGCGTCGTCGAATTGCGACGAGACCTTCACCCAGCGCGTCGCGTCGGACGTCCCGGCGCCGTATTCGGTGACGGTTTCCTGACCGTTCGGCGCGGTCACGGTGGTCGGGCGAAGCAGCGGATCGTCGTATTCAACCGTCGTCGTCAAACCGTTGGCGTCGGTCGTGGTCAGAACAAGGCCCGTGTTCGCGTCATATGTCATCTCGGTCGTGAGCGCGGTGTTCGCGCCGTGCGTTCCGTTCGGATCGGGAACCGGCGTCGACACCTTCGTCGCGTAGGCGTAAAAGTAGGTTGACGCGTACTCGGTTTCGGTTACGTTGCCGCGGGCGTCCCAGGATTTCCGGGGGTTTCCGAAGACGTCGTACTGGGCGTGGGTTTCAACGTAAAGATCGCCCGCGACGTCCGTCCAGCTTCGGGTCGTCGTCGCATTGCCGCGGTAGGCGGTGCCCGGGTCATCCCAGTTCGTCGTTGAACCGGGATTGAGCAGCGGATAGCTCCCGGTCTCGTCATAAACGACCTGACTCTTGGACCGCACCGTTCCGGATGCGTCCTTGACCCGCGATTCCGCCGGAAGGCCGGTGATGTTCCGCGACTTGTAGTTCGAGTCGTACAGATAGTCCACCTCGCTGACGGAGGCGGTGTCCGTTGACTCGAACAACGCCGCGATCGTTTCGATCGTGGCCGTCGCGGCTGTCGTCAGGTCGAGCACGATGTAGTTGTACGTCCTGACCTGTTTCGGATTGAGCGCGGCGAAGTACTGCGGATCGCCGTTCGAGTCGTAGGTGATCTCTGTCATCTGCGCGAGCGCCGAGCTGCATCCCTCCTCGAAGGTGATGGCGACGGTCTTTTTCGTCCGCATGTCACGGTTCGCCAGCGAGTGGCCGCCGGAGAGCGGCCCGGTCGTTTCATAGCTCGTCAGGTTCCGTCTCATGAGCCGGTCGTCCGGGGCAATCGCCCGGTCCTCGTAGCTGCGGCCCGTCTTTGAGTCGCCGAACCCGTACGGACGCCACTCGTCCTCCGGGTTGGGAACGTCGTGGATGTACTGCTGTGTATATGACGAATCCGGGGCGGTGACCGTAACGACGTAAGGGGCCGGCTCGAGCGGCGTTCCCCTCGTCACGGCGTATGACCAGTGGATCTCGTCGTTGCCGGCGCCCGACGGGCTGACCCAGCGGTCCGTCACTCCGCGGTTGGCCTGGTCGTAGGCCGGACCCGCAACCTCGAGCGCGGCGATCTGCGCGTAGACGAATCGCTCGTAGGCACCGGTCGGATAAATGACTCGGACGATCTCGCCGTACGGATCATAGCGGAACTGATAGCTCCGCCCGTTCGGAAGCGTGATCTGCTTGAGGACCACGGGATCGAAGTTCGGTCCCTGGGACGTCGTGCCGGGGCCGCAGACGCGCACCGTCGCCCGAAGTTCCCCAGCCGGTCGAGAACTGCTGGGAATTGGTTCCTCCCATCACCCACCAGTTACCGGATGAGGCGCGCCAAATCGCGAGGTCCGCCGGAGCCGCCGCGTTGGCGTCCTTGTCCTCGACGGCCAATAATCTCGATCCGGCGTAGATGTACTCTTTCGAAAGCTGGATCGGTGTCGGTGTCGGATCGGGAAGAAACGGATTGACGCGTCCGATGAGCGAATGTCTGTAGTCAGGTTTCTTACGGGCGACCAGTTCGTCCTTGGCTGACTGTTCGAGCCAGCTCATTCCGGTACCGAACACGCCAAGTGCAACGACTCCGATGATCAGGAAAAGAACGGTCCGGCTGAATAAACCGGCATCAGATTTGCAGGGGGGGGGTATCGGGGATGGACTTCTTCGACATTGTGATTCCTCCGAAATTTGTGTTGTCTGTATTGGTTAATGACAAAACCGGAAAAAATCTCACAGTTCTTTTTGAGGCGGAATACCGACCGGCATTGCTTTTCTCAAAATGAGCTTTCGATTGCGAACCGGCCCGTTTGATTTCGCTCGGAATTGCCGGTCCACTGACAGGTCGGGAAGAGGCGCTCTGCGCCCGTTGATTTCTACAATTGTCGCCTTCAGCGACAGGACTCCGAACCGAACCACGCACCCGAGGTTTGCTTCGCCGCACCTCGGGCTTTAGTACTTATCGCCTTCGGCGAATAAGACCGGAGGCGCACCGCGCCCGCCGATCTGGGCAATGGCTCAATTGGCAGAGCACATTCGCAAGTCGGGAAGAGGCGCTCTGCGCCCGCCCGTCGCTGCTTATGCTCAATCCAAATCAACGGAAAGGAGCGGCCACGATCCTGTCTTGTAGTATTTCAAGCAAGAGCGGGCGCAGAG
>JAKOSS010000866.1 GCA_029777145.1 Acidobacteriota bacterium
AGCGCAGTTTCTCGAGATCATGAAACGCGCGAATTCGGTAAGTGATGCGCTCGACGTTCAGAGCAAACTTTCGGATGTCCGTGCCGAGATTGAGAAGATCGAGGGCCGGCTCAGGTTCCTGCAGAACCAGACGAGCCTCTCGACTATCAGGATCCGCATCCAAACGCCGGCGGCGTTTTCGTCGAATTCGAAAGGCTTTTTCTACCGCTTCGGCGAATCGGTCGGAGCCGGTTTCGACGCGGCGTTGAGCTTCATTCTCGGATTGGTCACATTCGTCATCGCGATCCTTCCGTTTTTGATCTTCATCGTTTTGCCGATATATCTCGTGATTCGCTATCTTTGGAGAAAGCGAAAACGCGCCAAGATCGATAGGGCCGCCGCGGTCGGCCTCGATACGGAGCAAACGCCGTAGGTCCGGAACAGCCGAACAAGGTTAGGCCGCGAATTGCGCGGATTTCCACGGATTTCTTTCAGTCGCCTCGGCGTTACTTTCGATCTTCGGTGAAATTCCGGTTGTTGCGTGATCTCTAAGAAATGATTTTCATGTTCAAACTCACGGCGGTGATCCTGGCAGCGGTCGCCGCCTATTTATTGCTCGCCGGCAACAAGGATTGGGGATTCGCGATCGCGGTCCTCGCGGCCGTTTCGTTTTTTCTGAGCATCCGGTTCGAGGTCAAAGGACGGCTCGCCGACAGAGCTCGTGAGAAAGAAGAAGCTGAACAGCTATCGGAGGAAGTAGAATGAAGATCCTCTTCGCGGGATTCGGATCGCTCGGCGACATGCATCCGCTGATCGCGGTCGCGCTCGAACTTGAGTCGCGCGGTCACGAGGTAATCATCTCGGCGATGGAGTCGTATCGCGAAAAGATCGAGACGATCGGGTTCGAGTTCCGCCCGATCCGTCCGAACTTTGATCCTGACGACCGCGAACTCGTCAAGAAAGTGATGGACGTCCGCACGGGATCGGCGTTTCTTCTGCGCGACGTATTGCTCCCGAACCTGCGGCCGATGTACGAAGACCTGCTCGCCGCGGCGGGCGACGTCGATCTGCTCCTTTCGGGCGAGGTCGTTTTTCCCGCGCGGTCGGTCGCCGAAAAACTCGGGATCAAATGGGTTTCGACGACACTCGCGCCGGGCACATTTCTTTCGCCGACCGATCCGTTCATCCCGCCGACCGCGATGTGGCTGCGTCATTTCCGATTTCTCGGACGCGCGTTCTTCGGCCCGATGTTCGGGCTCGTGAAGATGATCATCCGCAAGTGGTTCGAGCCGTACCGGGAATTCCGTCGCGAACTCGCGCTGCCCGAAGCCGGCGATCCGATGTTCGAGGGCAAGTCCGATCTTTTGAACCTTGCGATGTTCTCGCGCGTGCTCGGCGAGCCGCAGCCGAGCTGGCCGCGATCAACCGTTCAAACCGGATTCTGTTATTACGACGGACAAAAAGACCTCGGAGCGATGCCCGACGGGCTCGAGGAATTTCTCGAATCGGGTGAACCGCCGATCGTTTTCACGCTCGGGAGCGCCGCTGTCATGGACCCGCGCGACTTTTTCACCGAAAGCGCGAAGGCGGCGAAGTTGCTCGGTCGCCGCGCACTTTTGCTTTACGGAATGTTCAACGAGATACCCGAGATCGACGGCTCCGAAGAGTGGAGGATCGAGACGGGAACCGGGATCCGATCGAAGATCGCGGCGTTTCCGTACGCGCCGTATTCACGCGTTTTTCCGAAAGCCGCGTGCGTCGTCCACCAAGGCGGCGTCGGGACGACCGCGCAGGTGCTTCGCGCCGGAGTTCCGCAGCTCGTCATGCCGTATTCGCATGATCAACCTGACAACGCTGCGCGCTGCGAACGGCTCGGCGTCGCGAAGATCGTATCGCGCGGAAAATACTCGGCGGCGATCGCCGAATCGAAGATCCGGCCGCTGATCGAGAACGCTGAATTTG
>JAKOSS010000867.1 GCA_029777145.1 Acidobacteriota bacterium
CAATCTTCAGACATTCCTGATAGATCGGTTCCGTAAACCCGCAGCCTTTGCGTTTGTAAACTTCAAAACATGCACCGAGGATCGCATACGCCTCGTCCTTCAAAATCAGATCTTCCATTTGTGAGTGTCTCCATTGTGAGTTTTTCAAACATCGCTTAGATGTCCAACCGTCATGATTGTCGATCTCGAGGTTAACCGCGGTCGACGCAAGAAAAGATCCTGTTTCGCGTTTTTCGCGTATTTCGCGGGCAGTTTTCCCTGCGGGCAGACGCGTCAAGCTTAGCTCAGGGGGATCCGTTGCGGAGCCTTGACCCAGATGTCCTCGGCGAACCAAAGGCCGGCGAGCAGAAAGACGCCTGCCAGGGCATACAGGATCGGCTGGCCGGTCAGGATCATGGCGATCGGCAGCACGTTTCCAATGAAAATCATTCCGAACCAGAACGGGCGTGCAAATTCACCCTTGACGATCGATTTCACGGTCTTGGCCGCGTCCGCCGTCGTGTGCGTCGTCAACAGTTCGATCGCGAGCGTGATCAAATGGAAAACCACGAGGGCGATCACGCAAAACCCGAGCACCATCATCAGGCCGACATTGGCCGGTACCCAATAGGTGATCAAAAGAAGGATTCCGGTCCCCGCCATCAGCGCGTGGAGGATCATGTGCAGCCCGAGCATCGGCGACTGCCAGAAGTCGCGCCCTTTCGCCTGCGCGAAAAGGAACGCCGTATAAACCGCTGTCAACACCGCGAAAATGATCGCAACGGGTTCGAGATACGTCACGACTTTTTCGTACTCGAACCAATCAGCGACCAGCCACGCCGTCAATAGTCCGCCGTAAATTGTTATGAAATAAGCGCCGCGCGACAGCCATGAGCGCCATTGCGGACGGAAAAGGACGTTCAGGAAGCGATCCGGACGTCCGAGATCGAGGATCAATAGGACGCCGGTTATCCCCAAAAACGCGAACGCTACCGCCGCGCTCAAGCGTTTGACCTCGGGCGGAACGAACATGAAATACGACGCGATCACCGGGATCAGAAACGCACCGGTCGCGATCGCCTTTGTCAGCACATAAGCCGACACTTCCCAGCCCCAAAGCACCCCTTTGTTCGGCGCGTCGTAGACTCGGCGCGCCTTCGACTGGAGCGCAACCGGCCCGGTTGCATCGTCGCCGTGCGACGAATCGACCGTGGTTTCCGCGTCCTTCGCCGAAATCCGTTCTTCGGCGAACTTCGCAAAATGCCCGACGCCCGTCGCCTGTGACGACCACATGTAATCCGATTCGACTTCCGTCGCCGAAGGATTTAACGAAAGGCGGTCGCCGTCGATGTAAAAAAGCTTGGGATTCGTACCTTTTTCCGCTTTGCGCACCGAGACGGTCTCGCGTGCGAGCAAATGCGAGATCTCGGAATCAGGATTGTCCATGTCGCCCGAAACGATCGCATGTTCGGGACACACGACGACGCACGCAGGTTCGAGTCCGATATCGACGCGGTGCGTGCAGTAGTTGCACTTCGACGCCGTGTGATTGTCCGGCTCCATAAACAGAGCGTCGTACGGGCATGCCTGCGTGCAGGCCTTGCAGCCGATGCACCGCCGGTTGTCGAAATCGACGATCCCGTCTGCCCTCGTGCAAAGCGCCGTCACTGGACAGATCTCGACGCACGGAGCGTCGGCGCAGTGATTGCACCGCATCACGGAGAAGAGTCTTCGCGTATCGGGAAATTCGCCCTTTTCGATGTATTTGACCCAGGTTCGATTGACGCCGACGGGAACCTGATGCTCGGATTTGCAGGCGACGGTGCAGGCATGGCAGCCGATGCACTTTCGGTTGTCGATGATGAAACCAAAGTTCATGAACGGTGAATTGAAATTAGATTGCGAACAAGAACAGTTTGTCGATTATCTTCGATTATCGGATTTCTATCAACGCGCCGATCCGCGGATGGCTTGGATTCG
>JAKOSS010000868.1 GCA_029777145.1 Acidobacteriota bacterium
CCCCATTGCTTGCCCAGTTCAACAAGCGCGGCCTTCGCCAGCGGATCGTCGATATGAAGTCCGACGCCTTTTGCTCCGACGAATCTTTCAACCTTGGACGACGCGATCTCCGGATTCGGCGAAACCGGTCGGATCGACGACGCGAGTTTGAAGCTACGGATCACGGCTGGCTTGGGATCTCGCTCGATCGCAACTCCCGCGCGGCAGAACAGCGTTTGCCTGAAGATCCGTCCGCGAAGATAGTCGAGGTATTGCTCGCGTTCGATAACGCCGTCGATCGCCGCGACGAATTCCCGTGCGTCGGGTGACAACCCGCCCGTGCCCATTGCATGCAACTCGGCTTCACCGAGGAACTGCAAATCGTTCGATTGCAACATTTCCGCGAAGTCACGAATGTAATATGCGCGGTTCAGATCCGAAAGATCATCGTGAAAGATGTCGGCCGTGTCGTGTTCGAAATGGCGTTCGAGCTCCTTCTGAAGGATCGGACGATAGAGATCGCCGCCCGATGCGTTCTCGGTAAGGAACGCGAGGAACGACATCGCATGCCCGACCTTTTCGAGCGGATCATCGATCGCACGCGCGTGGTGCCGCAGCATCGACTGAACCATCCGTCGGTAATGCGCGCCCGGGAAGGCGTTATAGCTGATGTATCCGACGCCATTGTCCGCCAGCATTTCCGAACAGACCGCGAGGACCCTGTCGCGGACAAACTCGGGAACCCACGAGAACAATCCGTGAGCGATAATGTAATCGAACTTGCCGAATTCCCGGGCGGTCATTTCGGCGACATCCATCTGAATGAACTCCGTGTTCTTCAAACCGAGTTCCGAAGCGCCGCGGTTCGCGTCGTCGATGTGATTTTGCGCGAGATCGACCCCGACAAACTCAGCATCAGGAAGGTGGAATGCATGCGAGATCAGGTTTGATCCGTTTCCGCAGCCGAGTTCGAGCAGGCGGCAGTTTTCGACCGACGCGGGCGACATCCCGAAGAACGTCGCGATCACCGCCAACCGGTCCGGATGGGTTTGCAGGAAGAACTTGCTCGGGTACGGCAGTTCGTCGTATGAAAAAACGTCGCTCATTTGAAATAGATCGGATTCGTCATGGCAAGCATCGCGCCGTCCTTCGATCGCACCTCGAGCCGGACATACGTTTGCTTCATCGGCGCAAAACGGATCTTTCTCACCGCTCCGGAACCGACTTTGTCCGAGTCGATCACTTTCCCGTCCGAGATCAGCTCGAATCTCGAATCCGACGGAAAGTTCGTCAGCTGCAACGAAAGATCGGTCGGTTTTACCGGCAGTTTCGCACCGATCGTCGCTTTGCCCGCCGTGAATTTGACCGAGTAACGCGGATTCTCGCAGATAAAGGCACGTCCGGCGCGGATTCCGGCGAACAGATCATTCATTGTCAGCGATTTCGCTCCGATGAAAACCGCAGGATCGCCGACACGACGATTGATCGGATACTGATTCGGCTCATACGGCGGTTGATGCGTGTCGGACGATCCGATCGCCGTGATCGTTCGTCCCTGTTGCAAAAAACCGTCCCAGATCTTCAACGCGGCCTCGTCGTCCGGATCCCATGAGGCGTTCCAGATCTCGACCGAATCGAGCGTCGACCAATCGGAATCGTACGTCCAGGAGCAGCCGCCGCAGGCCATCGTCGGATGATTCACGGACGCAAGGCCGCCAAAATCGCGCGTTTCGCGTGCGATCGATCGTCCGCTTGCCGCGACTCCGGGAATCAGCCTGAAATCGACCCAACCTCCCGCCGGTAGTCCCCAAACGTTGATATGGCCGCCGTAGGTCGTGATCTCCTCGCCGCGAATGATCAGAAGCCCAGGAAACGACGACGCGAGCGAGTCGATCTCCGCATGGTGCGAGAACGTGTTGTGATCCGTCACCGCGACGAAGTCGAGACCGTTCGACCTGGCTGATTCGAGCGCGGCCCGGACCGACCAAAACCCGTCGCTGTGGAACGTGTGGACATGCAGGTCGCCGCGGTACCAGTTGAGGCCACCTGATTTTGCAGGCGGTACGGGAACGAATGTGTCTGCGGCGAAGTTGAATTTCTTCGATCGCTCGAATTCGAGCCGTTTCCGCGCATCGCTCTCTTTCAGATCGAATTCGACCTTGAGACGAAGGTCGACGCCGTCCGCGCCGACTTGCGCGCGCCCGACGACCAATCGCCAGGTTCCGCCGCCGATCGGTCCGGGTTGATAGCCGTTCGACGCATCGTCCCGAGCGACGAAGAACGTATCGCGGATGTAGGCACTCCAGCCGCGAAATCCGCGTTTGTCGGTATTTGATCCGGAAAACGCCGGATCGAAAAGCCCGAAATCGAGACGATTCTTCGACTTGTCAAACGCCACCGTTACCGTGATCGAGTCGGTTCCCGCGGGGACGTCGAACGGAACATAGACGTACGGATTCTCGCCGGGTTTCAGCGGCTCGATCCTGACGGTTTTGTCGATCGTCTGTGCCGCGGCCGCGGTCGTCAGCAGCGCAAGAACAATGGCGGTTTGCACGATTTTGTTCAGCATATTTCTGAGTGGACGGCAGACAACTCCCGGAACCGCCGTTCCTTCATTTGGGTTCGAACCAACGATCGTCGTCGAGAAGGAAATTCTATCGCGGGCGCGACCGAAGTCCAAGGAGTTCACTTGAACTCGAAAATCCGCTGAAGGAGATCTTTGACAGACGAGTGGATCGTTTCATCTTCGGACGCTCGTGGACCTGCGACGTTGAGCGTCGTGCAATCGTTGGCGGCAAGCCAACGTCGAACTTCGGCAGCGGCGGATTCTGCCGCGGTGGCATCGAGATCGATATGGAGCGCCGGCCTTCCGGTCCGACGCGCAACATCGAGCGTCAATGCGGAGCCTCCGGTGAGCTTGCCATGCGACACGATCAGCGTCGCGTGCGACTCCGCAACGTTCAGTTCGGTGCGTTCGGTATATTCCGCCGATGCCGTCTCGATCATATTCGGGAAACGCCGATCGAGCGGGCCGTCTTCGGTCCGTCGTCCAAATGGAACAAAACCGCCGCATTCGAAGCCGCTTTCAATCGCAAAATCGAGCGCGGCGCGATCGGCGCCGGTCTGACCGCCGGAGACTATCTTGCGTACCCGATTCATTGCGCGAACATTTCCTGCAGGATTTCCACGATGGATGAGCGTTCGGTTGAATCGAGATCTCCGATCCGTTTCGTCAATCGGGACTTCTCGACGGTTTGCAGTTGATCGAGCACGACCGCGCGCCTTCCGC
>JAKOSS010000869.1 GCA_029777145.1 Acidobacteriota bacterium
ACCTCGATCGTCAGTCCTTCGGTCAGCCACTGCGCGGCGTCGCCGAGTTCGTCCTCGGTCAGCGCGACCTGTTCGTAGGTTTCCGAATTCATGAAATGGTGATGCGTGCCGTCCGAGTAAAGATAGTCCATCTTGTGCTGCTCGAGCGTCACGCGATCAAGCGAATCGTTCGACCGGAACCGGTGTTCGAACGAATTGCCCGTAAGAAGATTGCGCAGCCGCGTCTGGACCATCGCGCGGAGATTTCCCGGCGTGTGATGGTGAAAATCCATCACCTTGCACGGAGTCCCTTCGAACAGGATCACCATTCCCTTTCTGATTTCATTTGCCGAAATTGCCATAAAAGTTTCCAACCGCTCCGAATAAGTTAAGAATTGCCCTCAATTGCAAAAGGGCTAGTTTAATGATTCGGGCGTGATTTTGTCTAGCAGCATCGGTTTGAATTCGCGCGCTAATCAACCCGCACGGTCATCGTGAAACGACCGCGCCAGGGATCGGCCTTCTGGCATTCGTAAACCATGATCCGGTAGTCGCCGGCGACCGTCGGGCTGTAATCGATATGGCCGTTGCAACCCAAGTCGCGGTCCATCACATCCTCGCCCGAAGGATCGGTGACGTTGATCGTCACGTATCGGGTGGTCTCGATTCGCAGCCGTTGGCCGGCTTTAACGCGGATCACATATCGGCGCTTGCTTTTGAAACCGGAAAGAGTATTGCTTACGGTAGTCTTCTTGGCGCCGCGCGCGAACCGGATCCGCGTTGTTGATTGGGAATAGGCGGCGATCGAACCAAATACGAAAATTACGACGACGATCAGTAGCAGTTTTTTCATGGGAGTTTTTTATCCGATTTGAGGTCTGAAAACAAGTCTGCCTCGATTGTGCGCATCGGGACAAACCAACCGCGAAATGCGCGAAAAACGCGAAATGAAAGCCTTAAGAAACGACGATGCGGAATGTCCTGATGTTGATCTCGGGAGAGCGGCCACAGTTTGTGATCCGGATTTACTCAGAATCGCCAATCGTTGCGGACTTAAGAGGATTCGCCATGTCGTTTGCTTCTTTCGCGTAGTTTCGCGTCTTTCGCGGGCTAAATTAAATCGATCGCGTTGATGAGGCTTTGTAGATCGAATAAACGCAGCCGTTCGAAAAAGTTCGCGACTCGACTAGCGAGAGTTTGGCAAGACCAGTAGATGCGGTGAACATCGGAGTTCCGCCGCCGAGGATAACAGGATGGACGTTGAGGCCGATCTCATCGACGAGCCCCGCTCCGATGAGCGACGATGCGAGTTCTCCGCCGCCCATCAAGCAGATCTCACCGCCTTCCGTCGACTTGAGATTACGAACGAACTCGAGCGCGTCGCCCGATACGAGCGTCGCGCCCGGTGTTTCGAAAAGAGTTCGGGAGAAGACGTACGTCGCGATCTTGGATGACGAATCCCCGCCCTGTCCGGCGGCGACCGCGAATTCCCAGGTCTTCCGGCCCATCAGGATAGCATCGACATTCGTCCAGTAGCCGGACGTGACCTCCGCGGCCTCGTCACACCACATGAGCCAGTCGATTTCGCCGTTCGGGCCGGCGATGTAGCCGTCGAGGCTGACCGCACAACCGTACGTGATCTTTCTCATACGGCGCTTTTTACGCGCTAATTCGAATTATTGTTTTGGCTTGTCGCCGCCGTCCGGAGCCATTTCCTGACCTTCTTTCGGGACTTCCTTGCCGAGCATTCCGTAGATCTCGACGATCTGATCGTGCATCTGCTTCGCCTTTGCGTCCGACGGATCGAGTTTCAGGCCCTTACGGAAATCGCCAAGCGCCGCCGAGTACTGCGCCGCGTCGGTCAGCGTGAAAGCGCGGTCAAAATATGCCTTGGCGAGCGCCTTCTTCGCGGCGTCGTCATTAGGCTTTGCTTTCAGATCCTTTTCCGCCTTCTCGATCGCCGCTGTCTGCGCCTTGATGTCCGCGGGGCGCTGGTTCGGCGATCCGCCCGACGTCGACTGCGGTTTTGTCTCCGACGTCGGAGTCGATTCTGACTTGTGGCTTGAAATGACGAGACTGTTCGAGTTCGAGTTCGACGCCGGCGTCGCCGCGGTGTTCGTGTTTGTGTTCGCGACCGGTTGCGGCGTATTTCCGCAAGCGGCGAATAGGAAAGCGGAGATTGCAATTACGATGATTTGTTTCATTGTTCTGAATGCTAATTTGCGATTTGCAATTTTCAATTTGCGATCGTCGTTTGCAGTTGACCACCCCGAAACCCGAATCGCGAAATGCCAGTCGCAAAACGAAAATCGCAAATTGAAAATGGGCTCATTTCTCAATATACGGTCTGGCCTGAACGATATAAAGCCGGCCGTTCATGATTCCCCATTCGATGTCCTGCTCGGC
>JAKOSS010000870.1 GCA_029777145.1 Acidobacteriota bacterium
AAGCCCGGTTCCGACCGCTTCCGCGGTAATGTTTTCGGAAACTTCAACGACGAGAGTCTCAATTCGCGCAATCCGTTCGCGACCAACCGTGCGTCGTCGCAGACGCGGATGTTCGGCGGAAACGTTTCGGGTCCGTTGCTCAGCAAAAAGGCTTCGTGGGGATTTGATATCAGCAACCGCCAGGTCGACAACGGTGCGTTGATCAACGCGACGATCCTAGATCCGTCGTACAACCCAACGCCCTTCCAGCAGGAACTGACGGTCCCGAATCGCCGGTTCTCGTTCGGTCCGCGGGTCGATTACGCGATCAACGACAAGAACACGCTGGTTGCGCGCTACAGCTTTTCACGCAACACCACGAGCAATCAGGGCCTCGGAGGATTTTCGCTGCCGACGCGCGCGTACGAGACTTCGGTCAATCAGCACGAGCTGAGGCTTACGGAAACGGCGATCCTGAATCCGAAGACGGTCAACGAAACGCGATTCTCATATGAATTCAACGATCGCGAGCAGCTTGGCGACAATACGATCCCGACGATCAGCGTCTCAAACGCCTTTACCGGCGGTGGTGCGCAGATCGGTTTGAGCTACAACAAGTCGAGAGACTGGGAACTCCAGAACTACACCTCGACGACGCTTGGCGCGAAATCGTCGCATTCGATCAAGTTCGGCATCCGTTTGCAGGGACAAACGATCAGCGACCGTTCCGAGAATGGATTCGGCGGATCGTTCACGTTCCCCGGATTCTTCGCGACCAACGATCCTTACGATCTGAACGGCGACGGCGTCGTCTCGGGCATCGAGCAGTACCGTGCGAAGTTGCTCGGCGCGGCCGATACTCGGTACAACCCGACCCAGTTCAGCATCACCTCGGGAAATCCGCTTGCCAAGGTATCGCAGATCGAGGTCGGTGCGTTCATAACGGACGATTGGCGCGTTCGCCAGGATCTGACGCTCGGCATCGGACTTCGTTACGAGAACCAGACGAACATCAACGACAATCTGAATTTCGCGCCGCGGTTCAGCTTTGCCTGGTCCCCGGGGGCGGGCGGAGCGAAGCAGCCGAAAACCGTTATTCGCGGTGGTTTCGGAGTTTTCTACGACCGTTTCAGCGAGAACTACACGCTCAACGCGCTCCGCTTTGACGGTACGCGTCAGCTCAATTACGTCGTTTCGGCCAACGATCCGGATCCGGTTCGCAAGGCTGCAGCGATCGCTTTGCTGAGCCAGCCGGTCTTTTCGTTGTCAGGGGTCACCAACGTTCCGACGAGCGCTCAGGTCGGAGCGATCGTTCCGTTCACGACCACGTTGCGTCAGGTTTCACCCGATCTCAAATCGTCATATACGATGCAGACCGCGCTCGGAATCGAGCGTCAGCTGCCGTTCAAGACGACGATGGCGATCTTTTACGTTGGCGCCCGCAACAACAACTTGCTGCGTGCCCGCAACATCAACGCGCCGGTGTGTCCGGCGGCAACCGGTGACTGCACCGGAGGTATCCGGCCGGAACCGACTCTCGGCAACATCCTTCAGTATGAATCGACAGGGAAGTTGACGCAGCATCAGGTTATCTTCAATTTCCGGACGCAGATCAACGCGCGGATGCAGGTTTGGGGCAACTATCGCCTCGGATTTGCCAAGAGCGATTCGGATGGCGCCAACTCGTTCCCAGCGTATACATGGGATCTGACGGGTGAATACGGAACGGCATCGCTCGACGTTCGTCACAACATGGTCGTCGGCGGTTCATTCACGCTTCCGTGGAACATTCGCATGACGCCGTTCATCATGGCGTCGACGGGGCGTCCGTTCAATATCACAACCGGTGTTGACACGAATGGCGACAACCAATACACGGAACGTCCGACGTTCGCACAACTCGCGGCGCGATGTTCGGAACTCGGATTGACGAGTTCGTACTGTGATACGAGCGGTTATGATCCGAGTGCGATCATTCCGCGTAACTTCGGTCGCGGTCCTTCGTTCTTCAACGTCAACCTGAATCTGAGCAAGACGTTCAGCTTCGGCGGTGAACGCAATTCGTCCTCGAACGGCCAGAACCAGCAACAGGGCGGCGGCAATCGGGGCGGCGGAATACCGAGCGGCGGCCGCGGCGGACGCGGCGGCGGCGGCAACGTAATGGTCATGGGCGGCGGAGGCGGCGGTATGTTCGGCGGCGGCGGCGGAGCCCGGCCTTACAACCTGACCTTCGGACTTCAGGTCTCGAACCTGTTCAATACGGTCAACCTCGGGACGCCGATCGGAGCCCTGAACACGAGCCGCTTCGGTCAATCGAACTCGACTGCCGGTGGCTTCGGATTCTTCGGCGGCGGCGGTTCGAGCTCGGGCAATCGCCGGATCGAACTCCAGGCACGCTTCAGTTGGTAAGACTGATCCGGCCATAATCGACGAAACGGGGGCAAGGGTGAAAACCTTTGCTCCCGTTTTAGCGTATGATGTTCGAACTTTCGCCCGGTCCGTTGATTCGAACACGCGCCGCGGCAAATGACCGATCAGCGGAAATCCGAACTTCGAAACTTATGAAACGAATCATCCTTGCGGCCCTTCTTTTGATCCCATCGACGTCTTTCGCGCAAACGAAGGACGCCCCGACCACCGTTGAAACGCCGAAAACGACCCGGGCGGCTTCGACTTCAACCGGAAACGTTGACTCAGCGCTCGAGATCGCCCGCAGATCGCTCGCCGCGCATGGCGGCGACGCGCTGAAGAATATGAAGACTCTGATCGTCCGCGGAACGGCGCAGGTTTCGGGATCTCCGACGCAGACGATCGACGCGTCGTTCGTGACGATATTTGCCGGCGAGAAATACCGGCTCGAGATCGACAATCCGATGCGCCCGCTGAAGCAGATCTCGGACGGCGAATCGACGGTCTCGAACATTCCAAACATCCAACTGCCGCCGATCAACAGGCTCGGGATCCCGCTTCTGCAGCGGATCGACGTGAAGGGGTTTGTCGTTTCCGCGCTGCCGGAATCGGCGAAGAAGAAGACGGGTTTCAGAATAACTTCGCCGGAAGGCTACTTTACCGATTTCTTTGTCGATGAGAAGACCTTTGAGATCAAGTCCTATGAGGCGACGTTCACGGTCGAGGATCGTTCCGTGACGACCGCAGTCGAGGTCGATAAGTACCGTGACGTCGACAACGTCAAGCTTCCGGAGAAGTATTCGCAGCGTTTCGATCTTGGCTTCCTGACGCTTTATTCAAATTTCAAGGCTAAGGAGATCCTCGTCAACGCTGAGGTGTCGGACGACGTATTCCGCATGGACAAGTGATTCGGGTCAGGATCCTGCCGATGATCGGGAGAATGGAAAAAGCCGGAGTCGGGAAGTCCCGATTCCGGCCTTCTTTGTTTCCGATTCCCGAAAGATCCTAGACGTGCATGATCTCGGTCTCTTTCGTCTTTGCGAGTTCGTCGACCTTTCCGGTGAACGTGTTCGTCAATTTCTGAACTTCGTCGAGACCAAACCGTTCGTCGTCCTCGGAGATACTCTTGTCCTTCAGCATCTTTTTCAACAAATCATTCGAATGATGCCGAACGTTGCGGATCGCAACCTTGTGCTCTTCCGCGATTTCGTGAACCTGTTTGGCCAACTGTTTGCGGCGCTCCTCGTTGAGAGCCGGGATCGGCAGGCGGATCATTTTTCCGTCGTTTGACGGGTTGAGTCCGAGATTGGCGCCGATGATCGCCCTCTCGACGGACGAGATCTGTGAGATGTCCCACGGCTGAACCGTCAGCATCTGCGGTTCCGGAACGGCGATCGATGCCATCTGATTCAGCGGCGTCGGTGTGCCGTAATAGTCAACCATCACCCCGTCGAGCAAGCCGACCGTCGCACGTCCCGTACGGACATTCGCGAGTTTGCGCTTGAGGTCGTCGATGACGGCCTCCATTTTCGGTTTTGTCTCGTTCAAAATCGTATCAACGCTCATAATCGTCTCCGATTCAGGCCGGCTGGCCTTTCTGGCCGGCGGTCACAAGTGTTCCGATCGAAAGATCGCCGCACACGGCCCTGAGAATATTCCCGCCTGATTTCATGTTGAAGACCATGATCGGCAGGTTGTTGTCCATGCAAAGTGAGATCGCCGACGCGTCCATGACCTTCAGTTGCCTTTCGAGCACTTCCTGGTACGTTATCGTCTCGTAACGGCTCGCGTCGCTCACAAGCATCGGATCGGCAGAGTAAATTCCGTCGACCTTCGTCGCCTTGAGGATTACCTCGGCACGGATCTCAAGCGCGCGAAGTGCGGCCGCCGAGTCGGTCGTGAAATACGGATTGCCCGTGCCGGCGGCGAAAATGACGACGCGTCCTTTTTCAAGATGGCGCTCCGCGCGTCGGCGTATGAACGGTTCGGCAAGTTGCGGGATGTCGATGGCCGACATCGCCCGAGTGTAAACGCCGAGCTTTTCAAGCGCGTCCTGAAGCACGACCGCGTTCATGACCGTCGCCAGCATCCCGATGTAATCGGCGGCCGCTCGGTCCATGTTCCCGGCCGACTTGGAGACACCTCGGAAAATGTTCCCGCCGCCGACGACAACGGCGATCTCGACGCCCAATTTCTGAACGTCTTTGATCTCTTGGGCGACCGCCTCCGCGACGTTAACGTCGATCCCGTAATTCTGCTCACCCATCAGGGCTTCGCCGGAAAGTTTCAGCAGCAGTCTCTTGTATACGGGACGCATAGTTCATTTGGGATTTCTGATCGTGGAATTCGGAATGCAGACTAAAATCCGCAATCCGAATTCCCAAATCCGAAATCGTCTTTATCCTACCATGGACGCGACTTCCGCCGCGAAATCGTCCTGCTTCTTCTCGATGCCTTCACCCATCTTGAAGCGGGCATAACGGCGGATCGAGATGTTCTCCTTGATGGAAGCGATCTTCTCGGTCACGAGTTCGTTGATCGTCTTCGACGGATCCTTGACGAAGGCCTGATCGAGAAGGACGTTGTCTTCATAGAACTTGTTCAAACGTCCGTCGATGATCTTCGCGAGAACCTCTTCCGGCTTGCTCGCGTTCTTCGGATCGTTCTTCAGCTGTTCCATCAGGATCTCGCGTTCTTTGTCGATTTCCGCGGCGGGAACGTCCTCACGACGGAGATAGCGCGGATCGGTCGCGGCGATGTGCATCGCGACGTCCTTGACCAGTTGCTGAAATTCTTCACCGCGCGAAACGAAGTCGCTCTCGCAATTGATTTCAACGAGAACTCCGACCTTTCCGCCCATGTGGATGTACGAACCGACCGCGCCCTCGGCGGTCACGCGGCCCTCTTTCTTGCTCGCGGTCGCCATGCCTTTCTTGCGGAGGATCTCGATCGCGGCGGTCTCATCACCATTCGCTTCGACCAATGCATTCTTGCAGTCGATCATTCCCGCACCGGTTTTTTCGCGCAAAGACTTAACTGCGCTCGCTGTAATTTCTGCCATAATTCACTCCAAATAAGTTCTGAAAAAAATCTGTAAAAAAAGCGTAGCCCGTTTTGGTCGAAACCAACGGAATTCGCTACGCCATCTTGGGTAAAAGTTTAGCTTGCGGCTGCTTCGTTCGATTCCGCCTGATTCGATTCTTCGGTTTCCGCCGCCGGCGCTTCAGCAACCGGTTCAGCGACTTCCTCGGCAACGGCTTCTACCGGAGCTTCGGCCGGTGCGGGTTCAACCGCGGGCGCGGCCTCTGCGGTCGGTGCCGGAGCCGGTGCGGCTTCCGCGGCCGGTGCTTCGTCGGCATCCTCAGCCGCGACACCGCCTTCCGTTCCGAAGTTCTGGCCTTCGAGGATCGAATCTGCGATTCTCGAAGCGAATAGACGGATCGCGCGCAGGGCGTCGTCGTTTCCGGGGATCACATGATTGATGCCTTCCGGCGAGCAGTTCGTATCGACAACCGCGACGACGGGAATTCCGAGCCGGTTCGCCTCGGCGACCGCGATCTCTTCTTTGCGGACGTCGATAATGAACAGCATGTCGGGAAGTCCGCGCATCTCCTTGATGCCCGCGAGGTTCTTCATCAGGCTTTCATGTTGACGATCAAGTCCGAGACGCTCTTTCTTGGTGAGCTTCTCGTAGCGGCCGTCTTCACGCATCGCCTCGATGTTCCTGAGCTTCTGGATCGAGTTCTGAACGGTCTGGTAATTGGTCATCAAACCACCGAGCCAACGGTTGTTGATGTAATACTGCCCGCAACGTTCAGCTTCTTCCTTGATCGCCTCCTGCGCCTGACGCTTGGTGCCGACGAAGAGGATCTTCATGTTCGGACGTTCCGAAACCGCCTGGGTCACGAACGCGAGAGCGTCGCGGAACAATTTCTGCGTTTTCTGAAGGTCGATAATGTAAATGCCGTTGCGTTCACCGAAAATGTATTCCTTCATCTTCGGGTTCCAACGGCGAACCTGGTGACCAAAATGAACTCCCGCTTCGAGGAGTTCTTTCATCGTTACTGTAGCCAAAGCTTGGTACTCTCCTTGTTTATTGGTTTATGTACTCGACGCGGCCGGGGTTCAACCAACTAAACCGTGTCGATGGACTTTGTTCGCGGTTCATCGATCATGGTCAATTGTTCAGGTTTCTGCACAATCGACCATTCACGATAAACAACAAACAATTAACGTTTCGAGAACTGGAACCGTTTACGGGCTCCTTTCTGACCGTATTTCTTACGTTCTTTCTTTCGGGGATCGCGGGTCACAAGACCGGCCCTTTTCAAGGTCGGGCGGTAATCCGCGTTGTATTCCATCAAAGCACGCGTAATTCCGTGACGGACCGCGCCGGCCTGTCCGGCCGTTCCGCCGCCGGCGACATTGACGAGAATGTCGAATTTGTTGGCGGTGTCGGTCAGGCGGAGCGGCTGGCGGATGATCATCCGGAGCGCTTCATTCGGGAAGTATTCATCGAATCCACGACGGTTGACGATGATGTCACCGTTGCCGGGACGAAGATAAACCCGCGCGGTCGAAGTCTTTCTGCGGCCAGTGCCGTAATACTGAATATCTGCCATAAAAGTGATCAATGGTCGGTGGTCAATGGCGGTCTCGCGAAAAGTGCGCGACTCACGCCAAATCCACTACTTCGTTTCGATTACAATTGCCTCAGGTTTCTGAGCGGTGTGGCGGTGGTCGCCGTCCGCGTAAACTTTCAACTTTTTCGCCATCGCCTTTCCGAGCTTGGTTTTCGGCAACATGCCTTTGACGGCGAGTTCAATGATGCGTTCGGGTTTGGTCTCGAACATATCCTTGACCGATTTCTCGCGCAGGCCGCCCGGATAAAGCGTGTGATGACGATAAACCTTCTGTTCGTTCTTCGAGCCTTTGAAGATCGCGTGGCGCGCGTTGATCACAACAACGTGATCACCCATGTCGAGGAACGGTGTCCAGTTCGGATTGTTCTTTCCCGACAAAATGCGCGCGACTTCGGTCGCCAGACGTCCGACGGTCTTGCCCTTGGCATCGACCACGAACCACTTGCGATTGTCAGCTAAACCTTTTCCGCTCGGAAAATAAGTACTCATAAATACCTGCAATGTTAGGAATTTTCGCCAAAAAGCGAACTGATAGGATAACGAACGATGTCGTCGAGGTCAAGGCGTGTCGATGTCTGGCAGCATTTTAGCGGACAAATCGGAAGTGAGGTCGCGAAAACGTTCTAATTCCGCCGCGGATTTCGCGAATGACCGGATAAAGCAGATGGAAATCCGTCAAGAGCCGAACGATCCGCAGCCGTTTCTCCTTACCCGAATTGTTTCGCCGCGCAAAACAAACGGTTTCATGCCGCAGATTACGCGAATCGCACGACCAAACGAATTGCGATGCGCAAAGTCCGCATAATCAGCGGCCGGTTTTCGATGTTCATTCGCTTGCCTCCGCGTCGCACCGGGTAGCGCGATCAGGAAGGCGCGGCCTTACCGGAGGCGCTCAGACGCGAGAAGGATGCCGCAGATCGTCTTGGCGTCGCGGATCTCACCGTTACGGATCAGGTTCAACAGCGCATCGAACGAATACCGCTCGACGGTGAGCAGCTCGTCGTATTCGAGCTTTTGTCCGACTTCGGTCAAGCCGGTCGCGACGAAAACATGCATAAACTCCGACAAAAATCCCGGCGAAACATAAAATTCGGTGAGTTTCTCAATCGATTCGGCAACGACACCGATCTCTTCTTCGAGTTCGCGCGCCGCGCCGATCTTCGGATCTTCGCCCTCGGCGAGCGACCCCGCCGGAATTTCGAGCAAGTACTCGCGCGCCGCGTGGCGGTATTGCCGGACGAGCGCGACCGTTCCGTCATCGAAAACCGGGACGACGACGGCGCTCCCGTTGTGCGCGACGATCTCGCGATCGTACTCAATCCCGTCCTCGCGGATCGTATCGACCCGGACGTCGAAGATCTTGCCTCGGTAAATTCCTTTGTTCGCGATCACTTTTGGCATATTGTTCAGTACGATGTCTCTGTAATTAAAGCAGACTGTGCGCGGCGGGTGCACGTTCGGTTCGCGAAATCGACGTGAAATGTTTTCACGTTTTTGTCTTGAATCATCAAACGCGGCGATCGATTTCGCCGGCAGCAACCAAATTGAGGAGATTCTAGAAATGAGAACATTGTTATTTGCGATCATTGCGGCACTTGCGGCGAACACCGCGACGGCCCAGTTCAATATCAAGTTGCCGAAAGTTAAGACGGAGAAACCGAAGACCGAGGAGGCACGAACCGCGGATCCGGCAACTTCCGAAACGAGCCGACAAACAAGCGGCAGGCGCGTTTACGGTCCTGTCGCCCCGACCGGCGCTCCGGTGTTGATCAAGGATTCAATCTATCTGAAAGCAACCGAGCACGACGAATACTGGAAGTTTCCCAATCAACGAAACTTTAGCAGTTGGGTGCCCGAGATCCGCATTAACCTCTATTACAACGACGAGCGTCCGTTGAAATACACGATCGCCTATTCCAATCCTGACGGGTCCGCCTGGTTCTCGCAGGACCTCGATTACACGGGAGATCAGTTGCGAAGTCCGAACATGTACGATGTCCTGAACAGCAAATCAACAAACGCCGTCGGCGTCTATTCGTTCAAGATAACGGACAGCGAATCGGCCAAGGTTGTCTATCAGGGCAAATTCAAGGTTGGGAAGGTTAGTCGCGCTTACGACGCGGTCCGTGACAAGAACAAGTTCGATTTCTTCGTCGATTACGATTGGGTGATGCCTTTCGGGTCGGTCGGATTCGATAGCAATGATCTTTCAAAAGGACTGAATCATCCTTTCGTTCGTGTGTGGCTGAAAGGGCCGATCGAGAGTTCGGAACTTGAGGCTCGGGTCTTCTTCAACGGGCGTCAGGTCGCCGCCAGCACGGACGGGGCCAGCGGAAACGTCATTACGACGAACCGCGAGTTCATGTCGAACTTTGCACCCGCATTCGCACCGAACAACATCTGGAAACAGTGGCAGTTCTCGTGGGGCAACTTCGTTCTTGAGAACGGAAACCCGTACAACAAGGAATGGTACGCGAACGCGCATTTCTTCGATCGGAATCCGGGCGATTATGTCGTCAAGATCTTTCGCAAAGGCGTTCAGATCCGGGAGATCAGCTTTGCGGTCGGAGCCGACGGACGATTCGTAGTTCCGGCTTACGCGTCGCAGGTTCCGATTCCGAATTACTCGTTCATTACCCCGGTAAAAGTTCTCGATCCGTCGGAAAAATGGAACATCAATTCGTGGAAGACAGACGCCTTCTTCGCGAACCCGGTTTCCGGATTCAGCGTCCCTTAGTGGATCGGGAAATTCCGATGGCGATTGCGGCGTCGACTTTTCGGCGCCGTGTCGTCGTTCGGCGGCGACACTCGTTGACAGCGGGGATATAATTTAGGAAGCCACGAAAGCGGGAATTCCCGCGTTGTCCAAGAGGAGGTCACATGCAAACAGTTGGAGTGACGACGGTTTTTTTGTTCCTCGCGACGTTCGCCGCGGTTTTCTGGGGCTTTTTGAATCCCGCTAAGTTTCAGATGGCCGCCGGACTCGGAGCTTTCTTTTTTGCGCTCGCGTGCGTTTTGCTCGCGATCACGATCTGGAAGCGGACGAAGACCGAACGGATTTGAACGAATTCCGAATTATTTCCGCTCGAACGCGCCGTTCGCGTTGCGCTGAAAGATTGCGTCGAGACCAAACGTCAATCAAACAATTTGACCGCGAAAATCGCGAAAATCTCGAAATCTGTTTTGCGTCCACGACATATTCGCGTAGTTCGTGTGCCTTCGCGGTCGATCATCCGTTTTCATTCAAATAATCCCTGACCTTCTTCATGTCGTCCCAGACCTCACGCTTCTTGCTCGGATCGCGGAGCAGGTACGCCGGATGAAAGGTCGGCATTACTTTGACGCCGTAATAGTCCTGAAAGATCCCGCGTATTTTTGTGATTCCTTCCTTGGTATCGAGCAGGTTTTTCATCGCGGTGTTTCCGAGAACGACGATGACCTTCGGCCGCACGACCGCGATCTCGCGCAAAAGGAACGGTTTGCACGCGGCGGTCTCATCCGGCAGCGGAGCGCGGTTCATCGGCGGACGGCAGCGGTTGATGTTTCCGATGAAGACCTCGTCACGCTTGAATCCGATCGCCTCGATGATCTTCGTCAGCAATTGTCCCGCGCGTCCGACGAACGGTGCGCCCTGTGCGTCCTCGTCAGCGCCGGGAGCCTCGCCGACGAACATCAGGTCGGCCGCGAAGTTTCCGGTGCTGTGCGCGATGTTGGTGCGCCCGTCGCACAGGCCGCAGCGTCGGCAATCGCCGATGTCGGCGCGGATCGCTTCAATCGTCTCGCCGGTTTCGGGAAGCGCCGCGTTACGGTCGCCGAAGAGCTTCGCAGCAGGTGAAACGGTTGGTTTTGGCATTTCAGTTTTCGGCGCCGGAGTGGTCGGTTTCGAGGGCGGAATCGCCGATCCGAGTTTCGACAGACGCGTCGATTCAAGCAAACTCAGCCGCGAAGCGTTCGCCGGAACGTCGGGCTTCTTTGCCGGCGCCGTCGTCGGTTCCTTCGTGAAGAACGGCCGGTCGGGAATGAATCGTTCGACCCGCTCGTGCGAAACCTGCTCTTCGGTCACGACCGTCACCGGGTGCTCGACCCGCGGGGCATCCGCAAGTTCGACGCTCATATTTTCGACGCCGAGTTCGCGCATGTACTCGACGTGTTCGCGCACGTCGATCGCAAGTTGTTTCAACTCCTCAGTCATTTTTTCGTTCGGGTGTCGATGATCGCGTCGAGGATCCTGTCAGCCATTTCGCGCTTCGACTGAAGCGGAAGTTCGATCCGCTCGTCGCGCGTCAACAGCAGCGCCGCATTGTTTTCCGATCCGAATCCCTGGCCGGCGACGCTGACGTCGTTGGCGACGATCATGTCGAGCCGCTTCCGATCCATCTTTGACCTCGCATACACCTCGACGTCGTTCGTTTCGGCGGCGAATCCAACGACGATCAGCCGCGGGTTTCGGATCTCGGAAACCGTCGACAAGATGTCCGGCGTGCGCTCGAGCTCGATCGTCATCACGTCTCTGTCGTCCTTCTTAATCTTCGAATCGGCAACATTCTTCGGCCGATAATCGGCGACTGCGGCCGCTCCGACGAAGACTGTCGCGCCCGAAAGATACGTCATCACCGCGTTCAGCATTTGCTCGGCCGACTCGACGCGCACGACCTCGACGCCCTCGGGCGGTTCCGCCGTCACCGATCCGGTTACGCATGTTACCCACGCGCCGCGGTCGCGGGCCGCCTCGGCGAGCGCGAATCCCATCTTTCCCGACGAATGGTTCGAGATAAAACGAACCGGATCGATCGCCTCGCGCGTTCCGCCGACGGTGATCAGGATATGTTCGTTCGAGAGATCGTCCGAATGGGGAACAGACGTTCCCGAAGTCGGTTTGATGCCGAGGATCGCGAACGCCTGTTTGGCGATGTTCTCGACGTCCTCGAGCTTTCCGGTTCCGACGGTTTTGCAGGCGAGTTCGCCCGAGATCGGTTCGACGAACCGGACGCCGTCGGCCTTGAGAAGCTCGATGTTGCGCTGCGTCGACGGCTTTTCCCACATCGAGACGTTCATCGCCGGTGCGACGAGGACGGGCGCCGTCGATGCGAGATAAGTCGACGTCAGAAAGTCGTCGGCGATCCCGTTCGCCAGTTTCGCGAGCGTGTTGGCGGTCGCCGGAACGATCAGCAGAAGATCGATGTTTTGCGAGAAATTCACATGCGCGATCGGGTCAGGATTCGCCTCGTCATAATCGTCGACGATCACGTATTCGCCCGTCAGAGCGCGAAACGTCAGCGGCTTGACGAACTCCGTCGCGTGACGCGTCATCGCGACCGAAACATCGCAGCCAGCCTTTTGCAGAAGACGCAGGACCTCGATCGCCTTATAGGCCGCGATGCCGCCGCTGACGCCGAGCCCGACTCGTGGTTTTCGTTCCGTTTCGCTCATATCGATGACGCTAAGCTCAAGTAAAATCTACCTTAAAATAGCACTAAGCTGTGTTAATATTCCAACGTATCGCGACCGATGACCGAACAGCCGAGTCTATTTGAAACTCCCGCCGATGCCGTCGATATTGGACGAATCATCCTGTATGCGCTGGGAGATTTTCAGTCGCGAAAGAAGGTTCTTGCGGAGCGCGAACTGGCGCTCGATCGGTTGCGCGGCGCGTTCAAACGCGCGTTTGAGAAGTTTGCGATCGAAGAACCGTCGGACGAAGTTCTTGCCGACGAACTCGAACGCATGGGAGCCCGAATCAAACGGGTTCCGACCTTCGTTGCGAAACATCCGTTCAGGGTCACGGTGCCATCGGCGATGGCAACACGCGCGGTGGCGTTATTCAATGCGTCGAAAGACGAAGTTGCGGGGTGAATATGACGTACCGAATCCTGTCAGTTTCTCTTTTGCTCACAATGGCGGTTCTTTTGACCACGATCTTTGTGTCGCTTCAGAAGCGTCAACTAAAAACCGCGGATCTGCTTTTGAAACCTCTCGAAGTCGATGCGGTTCTCCCGGCCGAGTCGGACCTGAACCGGACGGAGTTCGCGATGCGGATGGTTGAGACCGGGGACGGATTCCACGGCGATCAGGTCGAGGCGAAAGACGGCCAGCGCTGGCTCGGGCTGTTTCTTGAAGACGGTAAATATTTTCTTGAGACGCGCCCGGTGAGGGTTCGATTGGTAAACGATCCGGTGATCGACGGCGATGTCGGGATGACCGGAAAGTCGGTTGAAACAGTTCCGACGGGAACCGCAATTTTTCTACTGCGCAATGCTCCGATGCTGAAAGAAGGCGGAATCGAGACGGTGTTCTACAACGGAAAGTACGAGGGACTTCCGCTTGAAAACTGGTTCTCGCGTACGTTCAGGTTCGGGGGCAAAAACTACGAACTACGCGTGGAAAATTCAGTTGCCGTTGAAAAATACCTAGGAAAGGGCTCGAGATTGGTTCTTAGCGACGGGGAGAACTCGCAAGTTCTGACGTCGTTGCCGAACGGCTGCACCGACTGCTATTGGACATTGTATTGGGCCGGCGATCTCGACCGCGACGGCAAACTCGATCTTTATTTGGATTTGAGCAATCACTTCAACGTAATGGACAAAAGGCTTTTTCTTTCGGGACAAGCCAAACCGGGGAGATTGGTCAAACTTGTTGCAGAATTTTGGACGAACGGTTGTTGATGACTGGATACGAAGAAAAATTCAGCGGGTTGTGGAGTTATGTTGAGCGGCACCGGCCGGCGATCGAGGAAGCGCTGCACACTCATCTGCCGCTTGCGCCGCCGAGCGTCGAGACGCGCTTCAATGAGGCAGTCGAATATGCGCTCTTTTCAGGCGGAAAAAGGTTGCGACCGGTGCTGACGATGCTCGGGGCGGAACTCGTCGGCGGAAGCGCCGAATCCGTGACGCCGGCGGCGGTCGCGGCCGAATACATTCACACAAGTTCGCTGATCTTCGACGATCTTCCGTGTATGGACAACGCCGAGCTTCGGCGCGGAAAGACGTCCGTGCACGAGAAATTCGGCGAAGGACTCGCGGTACTCGTCGCGATCGGATTCTTGAACGCATCGTACGGACTCGTCTTCGTCAATCACGCAAACCTTCCTGAACGGGCGATGCTCGCGCACGCGGAACTCGTCGAGTGCATCGGCGCTGCCGGGATGGTTGGCGGACAGGCGGTCGATCTCGCGCTCGCGACGGGCGCCGGATCGTCGAAGTATGCCGAATCGGAATCGATCCGGAATCTGAAAACGTCGGCGCTGATGCGGCTCGCGATCCGCGTCGGAGTGATCCTCTCGGGCGCGAGTCCGCTTGATCTCGTGAAACTTTCGCGATTCGCGGAACTGCTCGGGGACGCCTATCAGTTGAGCGACGATCTCATCGACGTCGAGGAAGACGACGCGATCTTCGCGAACAAAACGTTTGCCGGCGCAAAAGGCCGTGATGCCGCGAAACTGCGTCTCAATCAGACCATCGATGACGCGAAGCGGATCCTGATCGAAAATTTTCAGCCCTCCGAGGCCCGCAGTTGCCTCAT
>JAKOSS010000871.1 GCA_029777145.1 Acidobacteriota bacterium
CGTCAAGCGCCTGCGCACCCTCGATCCCGAGCCAGCCGCCGACGATCTTCTCCGATTTTCGCCGTTCGAGAAACGCGGCGAGATCCGCTTTCGATCTGATCAGGACCAATTTTCCGCCCGATTCGGCGGCATATTCGTGCAGATGCGCTGCTTGCCACAACGCCCGTTTCGTCAGGCTCGTGAGGTTCTCGAACGGCTGTCGCTGCGCGAGCGCGAGCCAGAAGATATTGTCGGTCTTGTCCGAGTTCGACTCGATGTTCATCCCGCGCGGCGTCTTCGTGACGACGGTGAACGCCTGCAGCGCGACGTTCCCCTCGAGAAGTCGCGGCAGATCGACCTGATTCGACGACTGACGATCGTTGAGATCGTAATTCCAGAGAAGCGAGTCGGCGTGAAGGTCAGCGACCGTCAGCGTTTCATGAAGGCGTTTGGCCTGTTCCGAAACCTCGTACGGCGGCGGATTGATCACAACGTTGAGCCGCTTCGCGATCAACCCCGGTGCGAAGCCGAAGAAAAACACGAGAAACGCGATGACCGGCAACGCGACTGCGATCGAAATGCGAGTGACCCATTTCATAAGAATTGAACCCTAATTTGAGCGCTTGCAGACTGTTCCAGCAGTTCTCCGCAGATCAGCGCACGTTCGATCGCCGGACCCGCCGCTCGTCGACAGCCTGCGGTGACGAACACTTGCAAGTGAAATGCGGTTAAGTGATCAGCGTCAATTCGCGAGAACCCGCAGCCAATAACAAGGCCGGGCTTTGGCGGCCCGGCCACGTCAAGCTCAGTGATTCTGACGACCCGGTATCGGAATGTCGCCGTTTGCGCCGAACTGGCTTTCGCCCGGAACCCCGGTCGAACTGTACATCACGTACCACTTACCGTTCGAAGGCCGGAAAACAGCCGGATCGGTCTTGCCGTCGCCGTCGAAATCGCCGCGCGTCGGGATATCGTCCGACAACCCGAATTGCGTGATGACGATGCCGCTGAGCGTTCCGGACATGTACCAGACGCCGTTCGACGGACGCCAAACGGCAATGTCGGCGAGCGTGTCGCCGTCATAATCTCCAACGACCGGGACGTCGCCGGTGCCGCCGAACGAGTACGATAGCACGCCTAGATCCGACGACTTGAGGACGTAGAAGTCCGCGTCGGTCGGTGAATCCGACGGCCTGAAAACCGCGAAATCCGCCTTTCCGTCACCGTCGAAATCGCTCGGGACCGGATTGTCGCCGGCCAAACCGAACGTTTGGATCGTATACCCGAAATCCGACGTCCGATGGACATACCAAACTCCGGCGCGATAGACCGCGAGATCGGCCTTGCCGTCGCCGTCGTAGTCGTTGGCCACTGGTTTGTCGCCGGCGATACCGAACTGCTCGATCCGCGCGACCGAATTCGAACTGTTGAGCACGAACCAAACGCCGTCCCGGTAAACGGCAAGATCGGTTCGCGAGTCGCCGTCAAAGTCGCCCGGCGTTACCATGTCCGACGAGATGCCGAATTGATTGATCAGAACGCCGCCA
>JAKOSS010000872.1 GCA_029777145.1 Acidobacteriota bacterium
AACGGTTACGTCAAGGCGCAGATCAAACTCGGATACTCGGACGACGCCGCGGATCGGCTCGAGAAGATCCTTGCCCAATCTCCTTACAACCGCGAAATCTTATATTTGCTTGTCGACTGTCACCTTGAAGCCAGCAATCTTCAATCAGCTGAAGAGGCGATCGTCCGGCTTGTCGAACAAGAGCCGGCGAATTATCCGAAATTCATCGAACTCGTCGAGCTTTACATCAATGCCGGCGAACTCGAAAGCGCAGCGCGGGTCCTGTCGATGTCGTCGGAACATCTGCTTGTCGGCGGAAAGCATGAAGAGTTCCTGCAATGGACCAACGAGATCATCGCCCGCGATCCGGAGCAGATCGAGGCGCTTCGGCTCCTCGTCCGTTACCACGGCTGGCAGCGCGACGAACGTGAATTGAAGGGCGCGCTTGAGCGTTTGGCGGAGATCGCCCGGCTTCATGAAGAGGTCGATGAAGAGAAGTATGCGTTGAGCCAACTTGTCCTGATCGCGCCGCATGAGGTCGCGCACGCCCAACGGCTGCAGGAGATCAAGATCGCGCTCGGCGAAGTGTCGAACCTGGTCGGACCGGCGGAACCTGAAACGAATTCCAAATGGCATGGCGGATATGAGACCGCGGAAGATCTGCACACGCAGCCCGTTGACGAGAGTCCCGCTTTCGACGCCGTTGCCGATGATCAGGAGCAATCGCCGTGGGCGCCGGCGCCGGAGTTCTTCGCGAACGGAAACGGCGCTTCAAATGGTCATTTGGAAAAAAAGAAGGTCGGTGAGATCTCGTTCCAGGTCGAGGAAAACGACATCATCACTGAAGGTCCGGAGGCCGAATTTGAGAATTCGGTTGCGCCCGATTTCGAATCGTCCTTCGAAGACTCTGACCAGACGCCGGGCGCCGGTGCGCCGTTGAGCGCGTCAGACGAGATGCGCCTGTCGCAGGAGATCGAAAGCATCGAATTTTATATCGCGCAAGGCTACGACGAACTTGCGGACCGTTCGATCTGCGCGCTTGAAGCAGAATTCGGAAACCGGCCCGAGTTCGGCGAACTCCGCGATAAGATCTCGGTCGGCGATGCAGAGCCGGAGAGCGAAACGGCGGAAGATGCGGTCGCGCAATTCAACGAAGAGATTTCTGAACCACCCGCACCTGTCGTCGAGCCTCAGCCCGAGATCAGCGCGGTTGCCGAGCCCGCGCCGGAACCCGTTTTCGGGTCGGCCGGCGGCGATTTCCTCGACGAATTCCGCAACGAACTCGGACTCGAGGACATGCCGGCGCCGATCGACGACGACTACGATACTGTCTTTCACACGGCGGTCGCCTATCGCGAAATGGGCTTGCTCGAGGACGCGATCCGCGGTTTTCAGGACGCCGTCAACCGCGTCCGCCCGACCGACGGCACGCGCAGATTCTTCCAGTGCTGTAACCTTCTGGGCCTCTGCTTCGTCGAAAAAGGAATGCCGAATCTGGCGATCATGTGGTATCGACGCGCGATGGAAACCCCGAATCTGAGCAGCGAGGAATCGCACGCGATGCTTTACGAAATGGGCAATTCATACGCCGCGGCCGGTGATCAATCGAAGGCTGTCGAATGTTTTGAGCAGATCTACGCGGTCAACGTCGGATACCGCGATGTATCGATGCGGCTCGAGAAGCTGTATTCTCCTACTCCCCGCTGACGCACGAAGTTTGGAGCAAAATTGGGTTCTGGATATACTAACGGTATGGTTGCGAAACTTACCGTTATTTTTTTGATCCTGCTGTGCTTCCTGATGGGAATGTTCCTGACGTTGCTCCCGTGGTTCAAACTTAACGGATTCGGCGAATGGGGCGATAACTATTTGCTGGCGTTCGTCTCCGAGAAAGCCGGGTTTCCTCTCCTCCGGACGGCGGTTTCGTCGAACTGGGCACGCGGCGCCGTCACCGGTCTCGGTGTCCTCAACCTCTTCATCGCGTTTTGGGAGATCGCCCACTTCAAGGAAAGCGTCGCGAAACTAGAGGGCGAAGATTTTGACAAGACCGAGTAACAATGATCTCCGCAAAGCGTCCGCTGATTTACCTGATCACCGAAGGACGCGCCGATCCTTCAAATTTCCCGAAAGAATCCGAACGGATACTCGATGCGATCGCTCTCGCGATCGAGTCGGAAATACCATTGATCCAGATCCGCGAAAAGAACCTTCCCGCGAGATTGCTCTACGTACTCGCAAGCAGGGCGGCCGAAATCACCCGAAATTCGGGAACGGCACTTTTGATCAACGACCGGGCCGATGTCGCGGAAGCGTCCGGCGCCGACGGCGTGCACCTCACGGCGAATTCGCTCGAGGTCGCAACGATAAGACGTGCGTTTCCGAATATGATCATCGGTGTGTCGACGCACTCGATCGCCGAGGCGGAGTCCGCGCAAAAAGGCGGTGCCGAATTTTGTGTCTTCGGACCGGTCTTCGAAACGCCCGGA
>JAKOSS010000873.1 GCA_029777145.1 Acidobacteriota bacterium
ATTCTTGACGCCGGCCGCCATCACGATCTTCGAGCATGCCACGCCGGCGGCCCCGATGCCGTTGACGACGACCTTCACGTCCTCGATCTTTTTTCCGACGATCTTCAATGCATTGAGCAGCGCCGCGAGAACAACGACCGCGGTCCCGTGCTGATCGTCGTGAAAGACCGGGATGTCCAGTTCGTTCTTGAGCCGTTCCTCGATCTCGAAACAGCGCGGCGCCGAAATATCTTCGAGATTGATCCCGCCGAATGCGACGCTGATGCGTTTTACGGTTTCGACGATCTCGTGCGGATCCTTGGTCTCGAGACAGATCGGGAACGCGTCGACGCCGCCGAACTCCTTGAAAAGCTGCGCCTTGCCTTCCATTACGGGCATCGCCGCGGCCGGCCCGATGTCCCCGAGTCCGAGAACGGCCGTTCCGTCGGAAACCACGGCGACCGTATTCTTCTTGATCGTCAGCGTATAAGCCTTTTCAGGATCCCGGTGAATCGCCTCGCAAACACGCGCGACGCCCGGCGTGTAGGCCATCGACAGATCCGCTCGGGTCTTCAACGGTACTTTCGAAACCATTTCGATCTTGCCGCCGAGATGCATCAGAAACGTCTTGTCCGACGAATTGATGACCTCAACCCCGTCAATACTCTCGATCGCCTCGACGATCTCGCGATCATGGCTTTCGGAATAGGCGTTGACCGTGATGTCACGGATCAAAAAGTCGCGTCCGACCGAGACGATGTCGATCGCGCCGATGTCGCCGCCGGCGCGTCCGATCGCGGTCGTGATCTCTCCGAGCTTTCCGGGACGATTGTGGATCTTGACCCGAAGCGTCAGGCTATAACTTGCATTTGGAGTAGGTTTCGACATAACTGCAAAGGTCTAAGAATACTCCTTGAACTGGGGTGAATCAAACGATCCGGCAAGCAGAAATCAGGCAAACGCGAAGTTATCGCGCGGGGCGGGCGGGCGGTGATTCCATGGTCCGAAAATTCAGACCAACGGACGGATCAGGCCGCGATAGATGGCGATCACCTCGACGCTGTCGGCGCCGACCCGAATGACTTCGTAATTGCGGTTTGCCGGATGAAGTTCAACCTCCGCGCCGCTGCGGAAGATGCGCTTCAGGACCGCCCGCTCGGAGTTGATGATCGCGACGACAACGTCGCCGTCGCGCGCGAACGTGCGTCGCTCGACGATCGCAATGTCTCCCTCGCGGATGTGCTCCTCGAGCATCGAATCGTTCGGAACGACGAACGCCGCAAGACGCTCCGGCTTGTAGAATCCCAATAGGAAAGACGGAATCAGAACCGATTCGTCGGAGTAGTCGTCGAGCATCCGTGCCGTCCGCGGAACGTCAAGCCAGTCGATTTCGCAGACGAGGTCGACCGCGGCTTCCTTCGGTTGGATCTGCAATCCGAACGATCCGTTGTCGCGCCGGCGCGAGATTAAACCCTGCTTTTCAAGTGACTCGATATGCTTCGCGACGGCAGCCTTCGACGCGAGGTTGAAATGATCGGCGATCTCGCGATACGACGGCTTGTATCCGCGCGTCGCAATGAAGGTCGTGATGTACTCCAGGATCTCTTTCTGGCGCTTTGTGCGTGGGTGCATTTGATTGGTTCAACTCAAAACAACGGCGAAAGTTTTTCGAACGTAACGGTCAGCGCCTCAGGAATCGTTCGCGTTTGCCCGATCGAGGTCATGAAATTCGAGTCTCCGGACCATCGCGGCAATACGTGCTGATGCAGGTGGCCCGCAACTCCGGCGCCGGCGGCCTTCCCGAGATTCATCCCGATGTTGAAGCCGTCGGGTCGGTACACGTCGCGCAGGATCGACTGACTGCGCTTCGTGAGTTCCGTCAGTTCGTTCGAAGCAGGCGTCGGCAATTCGTCAAAGTTCGCTACGTGGGCGTACGGCACGATCATGAGGTGCCCGGTGATATACGGATAAATGTTGAGGATGACAAAATTATGCTCGGCCCGATGGAGAATGAACTTCTCCCTGTCATCGGCCGAGCTCTCAAGAATTCTGCAAAAAACACAGTCGCAGGGTTCAACGGCGGAACTTGCTATGTCTTTCGTTATGTAATCGTATCGCCAAGGACTCCACAAAAGATCCACGGAGCAACCTCTATTTCCCTTGATTGATGAGTTCCTTGAGTTCCTTTCCGGGTTTGAAGTAGGCGACGCGCTTCGCCGGGATGCTGACCGCCGCACCCGTCTTCGGATTTCGGCCGCTCCGCTCGTTTCGCTGTCGGACCCTGAAACTTCCGAATCCCCTCAACTCGATCTTTTCTCCGGAGTTGAGCGAATCAATGATGCTGTCGAACACAATTTCAACCAGTTGTTCCGCATCTTTTTTTGTTAGTTCCGCTTCCTTAGCGACACGTTCGACCAGATCAGCCTTCGTCATGTTTTTCTCCTCTCAAGACCCTAAAATTACCAAAACTCAAAAAACAATCTCCGCGGCCTTCAAACCAACTGCGAATCAGGACGCGGCTTCAGCATCCGCTTCACCGCTTTTTTCGTCAACGGTTTCGTCCGCAGCTTCTACAGTCTCGACCACTTCGGTCACTTCCGCCGATTCGGCAACTTCCGAAACTTCCTGAGCTTCCGAAACTTCCTCTACTTCCTGAACTTCCGCAACTTCCTGAACTTCCCCAACTTCCGCTACTTCCGCTACTTCCTCAACTTCCGAAACTTCCTCAACTTCCTGAACTTCCTCAACTTCCTGAACTTCCTTCGCTTTGGAAGCGGCCGGCTCGGCCGCCTCCGGTTTCGTTTCTTCAGGCTTCGCCGAAGTGAACTTCAGGTTCGCGAGTTCGCCAAGCGAGGCCATTCCGCCCTTCGCTTCGGTCGTGTAGCTCTTGTAATCGACAATCGGCTCGTCATCCTTGCCGACAGCACGGTGTGACAGTCCGATCTTGTGGTTGTCGGTTTCGATCCGAAGAATCTTGAACTCAAGCTCCTGACCGATGCTGAAGATCTTCTCGGGATTGTCGATCCGCTCGTCGGAAAGTTCCGAGATATGGCACAGCCCTTCGAGATCTTCATCAAGCTCGACGAAAATTCCGAAGCCCGCAAAACGCGAGATCTTGCCGCG
>JAKOSS010000874.1 GCA_029777145.1 Acidobacteriota bacterium
ATCGCAAAATCGAGCGCGGCGCGATCGGCGCCGGTCTGACCGCCGGAGACTATCTTGCGTACCCGATTCATTGCGCGAACATTTCCTGCAGGATTTCCACGATGGATGAGCGTTCGGTTGAATCGAGATCTCCGATCCGTTTCGTCAATCGGGACTTCTCGACGGTTTGCAGTTGATCGAGCACGACCGCGCGCCTTCCGCCGAGGAAATCAAATGGGACGCGGGTCGGATATTCCCGGGTAACCGTCGAGACCGGCGCGATGATCACCGAATCGAGATGTTTGTTCATTTCGTCCGGCGAAACGACCACGCACGGTCTCGTGTCGCGTGCGTCAGCCGATTCGTCGACATTCAGGAGATAGACCTCGAAGCGTTTTACCATCGCCATTTCTCCTTTGCCGGCGAAACCGATTCCTCGAGCACCAGTTCGTCATCGTTGTTCGCCGCCATCTGGCGAAACGCTTCGTCCCAATCGTGACGCGGGCTTCGGGACTTTTTGATCAGAATTCCATGCTCGCAGACTTCGAGATCGACCTCGCCGCTCAAACCGCTTTGATCAAGCAGGATCTTCGGGATCCGAACGCCTTGCGAGTTTCCAATCGCAACAATGTTCGTTTTCATAATCACAATGTAATTACAATCGCGATATTCGTCAACAGCTTTGTCGTAATTACATTGTATATCCAGCGCGAGAAATCGAGGCCAAGACAGAACACGACCGACAAAAAAGCGCCCCGAACTCCGAGGCGCCAATCCAAAATCAAAAATCCAAAATCCAAATCGGTTCATCCGATCTTCTCCAGTCCGCCCATATACGGCTGCAATACCTCGGGGATCATGACCGATCCGTCGGCCTGCTGGTAGTTCTCGATGACCGCGATCCAAGTCCGGCCGACCGCGAGTCCGGAACCGTTCAGCGTGTGAACGAACTCGGGTTTCGCACCGCCCGCACGACGGAACCGGAGGTTCATGCGCCGTGCCTGGAAATCCCAGCAATTCGAACAGCTCGAGATCTCGCGGAACGTGTTCTGCGACGGCAACCAAACCTCGATATCGTAAGTCTTGCGCGAACCGAATCCCATATCGCCGGTCGAAAGCACGACCGTCCGGTACGGCAATCCAAGGAGCTGCAGGATGCGCTCAGCATTTGCCGTCAGTTTCTCGTGTTCTTCCTCAGAATTCTCGGGCATCGTCAGTTTTACGAGCTCGACTTTCTCAAACTGATGCTGGCGGATCAGACCGCGCGTGTCACGACCGTAACTTCCCGCCTCGGAACGAAAACACGGCGTGTACGCGGTGAAATACTTCGGCAGATCCTTGCCGTCGAGAATCTCGTCCGCGTAGTAGTTGGTCACCGGAACTTCGGCCGTTGGGATCAACGCAAATCCGCGCTCGTCCTTGATGTGAAACAGGTCCTCTTCGAACTTCGGCAACTGATTCGTCCCGAACAACGATTTGCGGTTGACCATGAACGGCGGGAGCGTTTCGGTATAGCCGTGGTCGCGCGTGTGAACCTCGAGCATGAAATTCACCAACGCCCGTTCAAGACGCGCACCGGCACCGTTGAGGATCGCAAAACGAGAACCGGTGATCTTTACCGCGCGTTCCAGATCGAGAATCCCGAGCCGCTCGCCGATGTCGACATGATCACTGACCTCAAAATCGAATTCGCGCGGCGTCCCCCACCGCCGGACCTCGACGTTCGCCGACTCATCCTCGCCCACCGGGACATCGTCCGCCGGAATGTTCGGAAGATTCGCGAGCAGATCGCTCATCCGCGATTCGAAGTCCTTGCGCTGCTCGTCGAGTTCGGCCTGCCGGTCCTTGAGTCCCGCGACCTCGGCCTTCTTCGCTTCCGCCTCGTCGCGCTTTCCCGACTGCATCAGCGCACCG
>JAKOSS010000875.1 GCA_029777145.1 Acidobacteriota bacterium
GGGTCAAATCCGACATCCGAAATCCCAATTCCCAAATCGAATTGCTGTTGCGTGGGCAGTGCCGGAATCTCACCGGACTTCCTTTGCTTCGGCTGCGCCGATGTTCGGGCACGTCCCGAACGTTCAAAAAAGAGTCGTCACGCGGACGTTTCCGGTCGCCGGATTTTCGTCGAGCAAGACCTTGACCCCAAAAACCTGTTCTATATTTGCGATCGTCAGTACCTCGCGCGGAGTTCCTTTCGCAACGATCCTTCCCGCATCGAGCAGGATGACCTCGTCGGCGAATTCCGAAGCGAGGTTAAGATCGTGCGTGATGACGATCGCCGCCGACTCGCATGTCCGGCAACGCTCGCGGACGAGCCGGAACATCATCGCCTGATGCGCCAGATCGAGATTCGCCGTCGGTTCGTCGAGCAGAAGTATCCGCGCCTCGGTCGCGATCGCCCGCGCGAGCACGACGCGCTGTCGTTCGCCGCCCGAAAGTTTGTTCATTAACCGATCCGCGTACGACTCGAGATCGCAAAGTTCGAGCGCCGTGCGGGCGATCCGGTGATCGGCGTCGGTTTCCCAGCCGAACGCCGGTCCGTGCGCGAATCGGCCGGCGAGGACGAACTCGAGAACGCTGACCGGAAAGCGCGTTTCGGTTTCCTGCGCGATGACCGCGATCCGGCGAGCGATCTCGCGTCGCGACACCGCCTCGATCGGTTTTCCGTCGAGCTCGATCGATCCCGCAAGCGGCTGAATACTGCCGTTCATTGCTTTGAGCAGCGTCGTTTTTCCGGCGCCGTTCGGCCCGGTCAGCGCGATCGTCTTTCCCGGAACGAGTTCGAGCGTCGCGCCGTGGACGATCGGCGCGTCAGCATAGGCGATGTCGATGGAAGAAGCTCTCAGCAAAATCGAATTCCAACTATTCCAAATTCCAAGCGTCCGTCGGAGTGCTCACCGAACTCTGATTCGAGCGGCCTTCAAGTTCGTGAATCACTCATCGCGGTTGGTTCTTGTTTCTTTGACCGCTAAATCACGCGAAAAACCGCGAAAAAAGTAAACACCCAACGCTAAATGGCAGGGTCTGTCGCGGCGCACAACATAACGCGAGACCTTCTGCAAAGCCTTCGCGTCTTTGCGCCTCTGCGGTCCATTGTTCTCCACGCGATCAGCATCCCTTTTCAAATCGGCCGCCTGAAGGCGGAACTCCAAACTTCAATTTTTTCGCAGCAAATAGACGAACAACGGCGCTCCGATGAGCGCGGTTATCGCTCCGACCGGGAGCTCACGCGGCGCGATCAGCGTTCGAGCGGCCGTGTCGGCAAAGACGACGAAGACCGCGCCGGCGATCGCCGAAAACGGGACGACGACGCGGTTGTCGCTCCCGGCGGTGAGCCTGATCAGATGCGGCACGATCAATCCGACATAGCCGACCGATCCGCTCGCCGCGACCGAGATCCCGACGAGCGCGGCCGATGTTCCGAAAACGACAAGTCGAACGCGCGAGACCTCGACGCCGAAGTCGAATGCGTCGCGCTCGCCGATCATCATCAGGTTCAGTGCGCGCGACTGCGACATCAGCACAAACGTTCCGATAAAAACGACCGCGAGCGTGACGTAGAATCCCGAACTCGTCGCCTGCGACAGATCGCCGAGCAGCCAAAAAGTGAACGACCGAAGGCGCGTCGCGTCGAGCAGCGATGTCAGCAGGACGATCACGGACGACAGGAACGTCGTCACGATGACGCCCGAAAGCACGAGCCGCTCGACGTTCATTCCCGCACGCGACCGCGCCATCCGGTAAACGACGACCGTCGCCATCGCGGCGCCGGCGAACGCCAAGATCGGCCGCATGAATTCAACATTCGCGAAGACCACGAACGCGAGCATCGTTCCGAGTGCAGCGCCGTTCGAAACTCCGAGAAGATACGGCTCGGCGAGCGGATTTCGCAAGAGTGACTGCAGGCTCGCGCCGGCCACCGCGAGACTCGCGCCGACGGTCGCGCCGAGAAGAACCCGCGGCAGCCTGATGTCGAAAAGGATCGTCCGCTCGGTCGGACCGAGATTCAAGAGATCAAGTCGCTCGCTGCCGAAATATGCGCCGGTGATCAAAGCCGCGCCGAGCAACAGCAGAAGTGCTCCGCCGAAACGGAACGCCCGCGATCTGCTCTGGCCGACATCGATCGTCATTTCTTGAATATCTCGGGATGAAGCGCCGCCGCGAGTTGCTCGAGCGCGTCCGCGACCCTTGGTCCGGGAC
>JAKOSS010000876.1 GCA_029777145.1 Acidobacteriota bacterium
CGGTGATCGCTCCCGTACTTTACCGGAACCATGATCTCGTCCCAAAGAAACGGAAAATCGCCGGAATAATTGAATACCGGCTCCTTGAAGACGAAACTGTTGGCGATCCGCACGACCCGGCCCGTATAAAGATCGCCGTGCACCCATTCTCCGACCTCCATCACCGTCGTTCGGAGAAAACTGATATCGATCACGTCGCCCTTGATCCCGCCGAGCTGAACCCTATCGCCCGGATCGTAAAACCCGGCGAACGTGATGGCGAACCAACCGGCGAAACTAGCGATCACCTCCTGAAGGGCGAATGCGATCCCCGCGCCGGCGACGCCCATCGCAACGGTTAGTCCCCCGAGCCGGTCGCTGAAAACAAGCGTCAGGAGAAACGCGGAAATGATGTAGGCCGCAAAGGTAATGGATTTTCGGAGGCGGTAGCGCGTATCGGGCGCTTTGACGTATCGATTGATCGAGATCTTGACAAGCCGCGAGACGAGTATGACGAACGCGATGGCCGCGATCGCAACGACGACCTTGCGAAAGGTCGGATCATTGAGCCATTGCGTGAGAACCCCAACGATGTCAGTTTCCGTGTTCGTTTGCATGACAGTCCCGCCCAGAGCGTCGAATCCTGTGATGAACGTTGAATCAAATTATAGCCGATAGCGTCGGATGCAACCATCACCAAGCCGCCGGCAATTCTTTCTTCGTTTGACCAAATCGGTCCGAAAGGATAAAAATTCCTAATCGCTTTTCGAAATTCTTTCGGGTAATCTTATACGACAATGCAAACCCTTGATCTGATCATCATTTTCGGATACCTGATCGGAATCACGCTTTTCGGCGTCCTTTATTCAGGCAAGCAGGAAACAACCGAGGATTATTTCGTCGGCGACCGGAGCGTCCCTTGGTGGGCGATCTCGATGTCGATCGTCGCGACCGAGACCTCGACGATCACGTTCATCTCGGTCCCAGGCATCGCCTTCGCGAAGAACGGCAATTTCGAGTTTCTCCAGCTCGTTTTCGGGTACATGCTCGGGCGCGTCGTGATCTCGCTATTGTTTATTCCACTGTATTTCAAGGGTGAGCTGTTCACCGTTTACGAATTGCTCGGCACGCGTTTCGGGAATCACGTGAAGATGCTCGCGTCGTCGCTGTTCGTCGTCATGCGGAACATCGCCGACGGCATCCGTTTGCTGCTAACGGCGATCGTCCTCGCGGCGGTTTACACGGCATTCGTTCCCGACGCGAACCCGAACACGATCATCATCGCGTCGATCCTGATCCTCGGAATCGTGATGATCATCTTTACGTTCTACGGCGGCATGGAAGCGGTCATCTGGGTCGAGGTCGTGCAGCTCGCGATCTACATCGGCGGAGCGGTCGCGGCCGCCTGGGTGATCCTCAATCAGATCGACGGCGGAATGGCGCGCGTGATGGAACTCGGATCCGAGTTTCACAAGTTCAAGTTTCTCGATTTCGACCTGAATTTCACGAAGACGTTCACATTCTGGGGCGGACTGATCGGCGGGTGCTTTTTGACGATGTCGACTCACGGCACCGATCAATATCTCGTGCAGCGATATCTTTGCACCGACAAGCCATCGGCCGCGGCGACCGCGCTGCTTTCGAGCGGCGCCGTCGTGCTCGGACAGTTCATCGGATTCCTGTTCATCGGCGTGCTTCTTTTTGCGTTCTATCAACCGTTCAATTCGCCTGAATACGCGCAGATCGGGACCGCCGGCTCGAAGATCGCCGCGACCTTCCCGTTCGCCGGCGGAGATCAGGTCTTCCCCGATTTCATCACCAAGCACATGCCGAGCGGGCTGAGCGGGCTCGTCGTCGCCGCGATCTTCGCCGCCGCGCTTTCAAGTTCACTGAATTCGATCGCCGCGACCGCCGTCAATGATCTCTACAAACCGTTCGCCAAAGGCAAGGACGACAAGCATTTCCTGCGCGTCGCGAGTGTCCTGACGGTGATCGTCGGAATCGTCCAGATTGTGGTCGCGATCGCGGTCAAAGACGCCGGACAGTCGGCACTGAGCCAGGCGCTTTCGATTGCCGGACTGATCAACGGCCCGATCCTCGGCGTGTTCCTCGTCGGAACATTTATCAAGAAAGCGAATCAAACGGCGGCGCTCGCGGGCATGATCGTGAGCATCGGAGTGATGTTCTACGTATTCAAATTTACGCCGATTGCGTTTCCCTGGTATCCGGTGATCGGAAGCCTGACGACACTCGCGATCGCGTTCGTTGTCAGTCTGACCGCCAAGGGAACGCCGGAAGAAGCGGCTTAGTATTCGATCAAGGGGTTTTCGTCATGAAGTTTTTCTGCTGTATCGCGCTCGTTGCGCTGTTCGTCGTCAATTCAGTCTCGCCGGTGTTGGCGTCTCAAACCGGGACCACGCCGAAATCGGATTTCGCGCCGTCGGCAAAATCTTGGAAAGAAGCTGACAAGATCCTCAAGAAGATGACGCTCGACGAGAAGGTCGGGCAACTCGTCCATATCGGGATCAATGCCCGCTACGCGAATCAGGACAGCGATTACTTTCAGGATCTCAAGCGTCACGTCGTCGAGAACAAACTCGGCGGGATCATTCTTTTCGGCGCGCCTCTGTACGAGACCGTTCACCTCGTGAACCGGATGCAGGAGAATGCGAAGGTGCCGCTGCTGATCTCGCTCGACGCCGAAACGGGCATTGGCATGCGGTTCTTCGACGTCGCGAATTTTCCGTGGAACATGGCCGTTGCGGCGACGCGGAATCCCGAATACGCCTATAAAATGGGCGTCGTTACCGGCCGCGAAGCGAAGGCGATCGGCGTCCAGCAAGTCTACGCGCCGGTCCTCGACGTCAACAACAACCCCGACAATCCGGTCATCAACGTCCGTTCTTACAGCGAAGATCCGCAGATCGTCGCCGACTTCGGAACCGCCTTCATGGCCGGCGTCCAAAGTCAGGGCGTGATCGCGACGGGAAAGCATTTTCCGGGTCACGGGGACACGAATATCGACTCGCACCGGGGATTGCCGGTGATCGACGTTTCGCGGGAACGCCTCGACCGCGTCGAACTTCTGCCGTTCCGGAAAGCGATCGACAACGGGATCGCGTCGATCATGGTCGCGCACGTCGGCATGCCGCAGATCGATCCGACCGAGATCCGACCGATCAAGAACGCGCTGCGCGTCGATGCCGAAGAGGGCGCGGAGATCGTCAACGAAAGTTCGCCGATCCCGGCCACATTGTCGAAAAAGATACAGACCGACATTCTCAAGGGCGAACTCGGATTCAAAGGACTCGTCGTCACCGACGCAATGAGCATGAGCGGCCTGACGCTCTATGTTTCGCAAGAAGAGGCGGGCGTCCGCGCGGTCGAAGCCGGCGCGGATATCCTCGAGAAGCCGGCTGACGTCGACGCGATGCTCAAGGGACTCAAGGAAGCCGTAAGATCCGGACGTCTTTCGGAAGCGAGGATCGACGAATCGGTCAGAAAGATCCTGGCGTGGAAAGAAGCTGTCGGATTGTTCAAACAGAAGATCACGCCCATCGATCAGATCGATCGGATAGTTTCGCCGAAAGACTCGTACGCGCTCGCGGACGAGATCGCCGAAAAAGCCGTGACGCTGGTCCGCAACGACGAGAAACTTCTGCCGCTCCCGAAAGACAAGCGCGTCTTTGTGCTCGGCGTTTCGAACGGTTTTGACGGCGAGGGCACGAGCCAGTCGCTGAGCCGCTTCATGCGCGAGAACCGGATCCGCGGCGGCTCGATACTCCTGCAGGACAATTCGTCGGCGGAACAGGTGGCGCGGGCGCGCGAGTTGGCGCAAAACGCCGACTGCGTGATCGTCGCGATGTTCGGCCGGGTCCGGTCGGGGGCGCGGAACAGTGTCGGAATTCCCGACGCCGGCGCCGAGATCCTTCGCGATCTCTTGTCGAAGAACAAAAAGGTCGTCGGGATCGCATTCGGAAATCCATATATCCTCGGAAGTTTCCCCGAATTGAAGACTTACATCGTCGCCTACGGCGACATGTCGGGCCTGCAAAAAGCCGCGGGAAAGGTCGTGTTCGGAATGATCAAACCGTCCGGAAAACTTCCGATCTCGCTCCCCGGACTTTATCCGATCGGAACGGGGTTGGGCGATTTTTGATTTTGGATTTTGGACTGGCGCGCATGCGTCCCGCTTGCAATCGCGCAAAGCGCGATACATGACACTGACCACCGACCACTGACCAACCAATGTCCTGGAAGATCGACGGCTTCTTGTCGTCCGAAAATAATGAGCTTCACATCGACGGCGTCGCGGCGACCGAGCTCGCGCGAGAGTTCGCCACGCCGTTGTTCGTATTCAGCGAACCGCGGATCCGGCACAACATCGCGCGGCTCAGGAAAGCGCGCGACGTGATCGCCTGCGAACTCAAGGTCTGCTTCGCCGCGAAGGCGAATTCCAACATGGC
>JAKOSS010000877.1 GCA_029777145.1 Acidobacteriota bacterium
GACCGCAACCGCTGCGATCGCAACGACATGCAAGGCGACAGGAAGCGCGTACATGAAGTCCTTTCCTTTCTCGAGCCGGAGTCGGTTGCGCACGTAGATGATCGACGGGATGAGCCGCGCGATGAAGACGAGCCACAGCGCGTACGCGGTTTCCGGTGCGAGTCCCGAAGCGAGCGCGATCACCGCTGCCGAGGACGAGATCGTTACTGCGCCGGTCAGTTCCGGGATGACGTTTCGGCTTTGGCGCGACGCGTCGGCGTAGATCTGATAGACGCCGAATGGCGCGACGAGCAGGATCGGGATGAAGCTCCTGAGTTCGGCCGTTGCCAGGCTGCCGGCGACGCCGAACGCGTACACCGCGCCGAAGATCAAAACGAACCGCAACGCGACGGCCGTTTGCGGAAGATCACGTCCGGCCATGCGATCGGCGACGTAGATCTTCAGCGGCTGGCGCATCAGGAACGCGCCGACGTAGGCGACCGCGATGAAGAGAGCCGGCATCGAAAACGCGATCGCGATCGCCGCGACGAGCGGTTCGAAGAGAAATCCCCACGAACCGTGTTCGGTCGGGAGCGCGATTCCGCGAGTTCTGACTTTGATTGCGGCGGTCTTCGTCGACATTGAGATCAGCGGTTTTTGAACGGCAGCATCGATCATAACATCCTCTCTTCGAGTTCGATCGCCTTCGGGAAGAGCAGATTGTTCTCAAGATGAATATGCTGGTGAAGATCGCGCTCGAACGCTTCGAGACGGCTGAACAGCGCAGAATAACTCGGGCAGGCGCCCTCGGGAAGCGCGTAGTCGTTCGTCAATTCACGCATCCGTCGAAGTGCTTCGCCGGCAGAATCGTGCTCGGTGAGCATCATGCGGATCGGATTGTTGACCGTTCCGAAACAGGAAAAGACGGGCGATTCGGCGCGTTCGCATTGCTCAATATATGGAAACAGGATCTGTTCTTCCTTGAGCAGATGCTGCATCAGTTCATCGCACAGACCGTTGAATGCTCCGGAGAGCTCGATCAATTCGGGATGAGCTTCGCCGTGGCGCGAGGCGACCTTGGCCATCAGCGGCGTGAGAGCCGCGATCTCGTCACGTGTGAAGACATGGTGCTTGTCGACGATGTAGCCGATCAGCGTCCGCAAACTCGCGCCGTTCAACCAGACAGTATTGTCGGCGGCTTCCACGGCGACGATTTGTTCGATCGATTCCGCGACCATCTCCGGATCCGCGCCGGCCAATCGGCAGGCTTCGGCGAATTCGTGACGGCCGCGGCAACAGTAATCGATCTTGTATCGTTCGAAGACGCGGGTCGTGACTGGCATTTCGAGAGCGATCTCGCGAACAGTTTTATTTGACAGTGATTGCATTTTTACCTCCGAAACATCGTTTCTGAGGCTGATTCTAGGCAACAATCGAGTCTGAAAACATGATTGCAATCATAGGCGGGAAACTTTTTCAGCAGGAATGATCACGTTCCCGCGGGTGCGGAAACGTGTCCGTGTCCTCGTCGCCGGCGCGCGGATTGAGACAAGTGAAGTCCTTTTCGACGAGAATCCTGAGCGTCGGGGTCGAGCCTTCGATCGAGACATCGTCCGACGTTGCCCAAGTGTCAACTTGATCAAACGGAAGCGAGATCTCGATCGTTCCGTCGATGAAAGTCGCGCCCGGCGAGGTCTGCGGGCCGGACGACAGACGGACCACGAGCCGTTGTTCGTTGCCGAAATCAGTGATCTCTTCGAGAGATCCGCGTTCGCCGAGTGACGCAACTTCTGATTGTGTGAGCCTGACGCGGATCGTATTGCCGCGAATTCTGAGCTTCATAACCCGACTATAGCAATTTAGCTTTTGAATGGCGAAAAAGGCGATGCTCAGAGACCGGATGAAATAATCTCCGCGAACTTGGCGAACTCCTCGTGAATTAAGCTCGTTCAACCGCAGCAGTCGACCGAAGGGGAATTTGTCACGTAAAGACCGCGGAGATCGCAAAGCGGTACGAGAACCTCCGCGAACTCGGTGTTTCGAATTCTTGAACCTTGAACATCTTGAACCTTGAATTTTGAACCTTGGATCATCCGATCCCGAGCCATTCCTTCGCGGTTCCGTTCAACAACCTTGCTTTCGTCGGTTCGTCGAAGTTCATCGACTCAATGAGGCTCCCGGCGATCTCCTCGCCGAGCGGGAACGGATAATCGGTTCCGAGCGCGATGCGATCCGCTCCGGCCAGTTCGATCAGAAAGCGCAGCATCGATTCATCATGGACGAGCGAATCGTAGTAGATCTTTCGAACGTATTCGCGCGGATTCACCGGATTGTCGATCGCGCAAAGATCGGGGCGGACTTCGAAGCCGTGCGCGACCCGGCCGACGGTCGACGGGAACGATCCGCCGCCGTGC
>JAKOSS010000878.1 GCA_029777145.1 Acidobacteriota bacterium
CACCGCGAACTTGGCGAGTCTTCCGTGAAGCCGGTTTTCCTCACGCGAAGGACGCGGAGATCGCAAAGGGAATCTGTTCGTCCGAAGTGTTGTAGAAACGCAATTCCCGGTCAAACTTTGCGAACTTTGCGAGTCTCCCGGGAAGCCGGTTTTCCTCACGCGGAGGACGCGAACGTCGCGAACATTTCGTGCCTAGGATCTCCGGCAAAACCTAACTCGACGGTCGTTTGAATTGTGCGTTCAACGTCGTTAAAAATTGTTGACCGCAAAATTCCCAATACGTTAGACTATTAGTGCGATTCCGGTCGCGCTCGCGTCCGTTCCTCCTCCGATGAAGACAAAGATCAGTCTAATCTACTTTGTAATTCTTACCCTTCTCGTTGTCGGCTTGTTTCCGTTACTGCTCGTCAGTTGGACACTTTCAGACCGCAGCGCGAAGGAATTGCGCGCGCTCGAAGGCCGGTACCAGACACAGCTCGTACAGGACAAGGCCCGTCAGATCGAATTGTTCGGGCAACGCTATGGCGATCTTGTCGCCAGCTACGCCAAAGCTCTCGAACTCTCAAATGACTTTTCCGTACTTTCATCACCGCAAACCGAAGAAAAACTCGGGACTACGCTTGAGGAAAATCCGTTTCTTCTAGCGCTTTACATCAAACCCGTCGGCTCCGAATCGATCGCCGTCCGCCGTGCCAAATTCGTCGCGACCGAAGAACTGGAACAGATGTCGTCCGACTTTGCGAGGTCCTTTGAAAATCGGCGACTCGTCTTCGGCAAGCCCCAGAAAATTCCAACAAGCGGCGAGATCGTGCTTCCGATCGCGTCGCCGGTGATCATCAACGGCAATGTGTCGGCGACCGTCATGGCCGTCGTCAGTCTGCGGGAGATCTCGCGGATCATGGCCGAGACGCGACCGATGTCGGAAGCCGAACTCTGGAATTCCGGTCTGCCGATAATCCTCGTCGTTGACGAGACCGGAAGCGCGGTTTTTCACCCGGACGCCTCGGTCGTCGCTTCGCAGAAATCGTTTGCGTCGCTGAAGATCGTTCAGGAATGGATGGAGTCCAGTGTTCAGGTTCAATCGGCGCTCGTGCCGTTCTCGACCGAATACGACAGCAAAGAGCACGAAATGATCGGCGCATATTCGACGGCCAATCTTCGCAATGAACTGAAACTCGGCGTGATCGCGATGCAGGATGAGAGCCGCGCGCTGGCGTCCGTCGGCGAAATGCGTCGGACCGTGTGGCTGATCGGACTCGGTTTTGCATTTCTCGCGTTGCTCGTCGGACTCTTTCTCGCGCGGATGATGACGGTTCCGATCCTCAATCTCGTCTCCGTTGCCCATCAGATCGCCGCGGGCGATTATTCGACGCGTGTCGAAGCCAAGAGTTTTTCAGAGATCGGCCAACTGGGCGAATCGTTCAATGTCATGAGCGACAAGGTCCAGGAGCAGATCGAAAAGCTGGCGCGCGCCGCCGAAGAGAACCGCGAATTGTTCGTCGGAACCGTGAAGGCCCTCGCCGCCGCGATCGACGGCAAGGACCGATACACGCGGGGCCATTCGGAACGCGTCGCACGTTTCTCGGTGGCGATCGGACGACGTCTCAGGATGTCCGAGGACGATCTTGAGGCCCTCCGTATCAGCGCTCTCCTTCATGACGTCGGAAAGATCGCGATCGACGATGCGATCCTCAAGAAGCCGGCGGCTCTGACCGACGAAGAATTCGAGATCATGAAGACGCACCCCCAACGCGGCTTCAAGATCATGTCGCAGATCCCGCGGATGAGTGAATTCCTGCCCGGAATGTACATGCACCATGAGATGGTGAACGGCCAGGGTTATCCGCAGGGACTCAAGGGTGACGATATTCCGCTGCAGGCGAAGATCGTCTCGGTGGCAGACACTTTCGACGCTATGACAACCGATCGGCCGTATTCAAAGGGCATGGATCTCGCCGCGGCGCTTGATCGCATCCGGAGTTTCATTGGAACCCGGTACGACGGAGCCGTTGTCGAGGCACTCATCCACGCCTGCGAATCCGGTGAGGTCCGGCCCGTCGGCGGCGTCGTCAAACCTAAGCAAACTCCTGTCGCAAACGGCGACCAGGAGTGTATGAAGTTGTTCGAACGTCGTGTTGCTTAGCGCGTTCGTTTCCCACGTATTGATCTTTGACACAAAATCAAGCGGCGCGCGTTCCGAGCGAACAGATCGTTCGCCGGACCGACCGCGGAAGTAGTGGTCAATCATCAAGACAATCCGATTCTCAATAGGGAGGTGCAGTCGATGCTTCCTACAGATTGTTTTGAACTTAGGGTCCTTAACCATACGCTTCATGCTGATCGGAACGAGATAATCCGGAAGATCAGAAAAGGCGCGATCGTCCCGGGCGATCAGATTCTGGAACACAGCGGGACATGGTCGGCGATCGAATCGAGCGCCGAGTTCGGAGAGCTGTTTCTTGAAATGGAGCGTGAGCTGGAAGATTCGCGCGTATCCGAGTTTCGGGACGTGTACACGAACTTCCAGGTCAAGCCGGCGACGTTTGAATCGTCGGATGATTCCGACCGCTTGGCAAAAAGCTGCGCCATTCATCCCGAATCGGCGCCGGTCTACATCTGCTCGGTCTGCGAGAACCTGTTCTGTGCGGACTGCCCGACGATCGTCGACGGCAAGCGGGTTTGCCCGTTTTGCGGCGGACAATGCGTCCTTTACCTCGGTCAGCGGTGGTCGTTCGAAAACCGGATCGAGAATCAGTACCGGAACCACGCCGAGGAACCGATCGCAACGGAACCGGTCATCGCCGTCAGGGAGCGTCTGGAATGGTCCGACTTCACGACCGCCTTTTCCTACCCGATGCGCTTCAAGGCGGGACTTGCGACGTGCGCACTGCTCGGCGTCGTTCTGTTCTTCGGATTGATAATCACGTTGTTTCGGGGCGACTGGATGTTGATCGTCAGCGGGATCATCGTCCTCTCGCTGATCGCCTTGCAGTTCGGCGTGATGATCCGGACGTTCGACAACTTCGAACGCGCGGACGAAGAAAGGGGCTACATGCCGCATCTCGCCGATTTCTCGTTCGCCGACGACGTCGTTCATCCGGTCCTCTCCGGACTCACCGCGTACTTCGAAGCGTTCGGTCCGAGCTTCGCCGTTCTGGTGATCGCGATCGCCGTTGCCTGGAGTGCCGTTGAGACAAATCTGACGCGGATGGACGGAAAAGCCGACGATACGGGAGCGCTGGTTTCGAGGGTTGTCGACGGCCACGGACCGGAAGCCGAATCGGCGCGGCGACTCGCCGTCGAACGACGGGTGAGGCAACTCGAATCAGTGTTCGGAAAGAATCATCTGGTCGAGAACGAAGGATTCGAGCGCCTGACCGGCTCGCTGGTCCGGATGACTGTCTGGTTCGAAATACCGCTGGTCGTGTTATTAGTATTTGGTTTGGTCTTCTTCCCCGGAGTCTGTATCAGTGTTACCCGCAAGCATAGAAACCTCACCGACCGCATCGCAGGAGGATTTCGCGAAATGAAAAATATCGGCTTTGATTATGTCAAGATCATGATCTCCCTGATCATTCTTCAACTGATCTCGGCCGTCGCCGCCACCTCGGCGTCAAAACTGATCACCGCGGCCGGATTCCCGTCGGTCGCGCTTGTGGTCGCGCTGATGATCAGCGGCATATTCGCAGCATATAGTTGGGTGACGGCATCGGCGATCCTCGGAATTGTCAGGGTCAAGCTCGCCGTCGAATGATCCGATCCTCGTTCCCGCCTTCAACGGTCCGTCCCGCCGGATCAGATCTCACGTGCCGGGAGAAATTCAAATTATGAACGTTACCGATTTTCAGGAAGTTTGGCAGGTCGATGTCGGAACTCAGGTTTACGAAGCGACGTTCGAAGTTCTGACTCAATGGATTGGCGAGGGTTCGCTGCTTCCGCAGGACCGCGTCCGCCGGGGCAATCTCCGATGGATCGAGGCCCGGCGGGTTCCGGCGCTGATGCCGTTCTTCAACGCCAAGGACGCCGGGACTCCGCCGCCGGTAAGCCAGCCGACGGTCGCGCAGTCAACGGTTACGGAGCCCGCGGTTGATCCCGTTTCCCGAAGCGTCCCGCCGGCGGTCACTTTCGAGCAAACTCCGGCAACCGCGCCGCCGACCGCGACAACCGCATTCTTTACTGACGGGCCGGCGACGGCTCCCGATCCGTTCGATCCGTTTCCGGCAACCGCCGAACCCGCGAATCCCTACAAAACCACTTTCGTCAACGAAGTTCAGCCGCCGCCGTCTTCCGGCATCACCGCGCCCGTTGCCGCTCCGCCGGAGGCCGCGCCGTTGCCGGATTATCCACAGACCGCCAATTTTGCGCCGGCGCCGACATCGTTCGAGCCCGCCGGAAACGTCAACGTCTTCGAACCGGCAGGCGTGGCCGAACCCGTTCCGGTCTTCGACGCCGCCGATTTCCAGCTGGCTTGCGCGATGCACCCGGAATCGCCCGCGTTTTTCGTCTGCGAAACTTGCGCGAACGTCTTTTGCAAAGTCTGTCCGAAATCGTACGGCGGAACCGTGAGGATCTGTCCGTTCTGCGGTGCGATGTGCCAGCGGATCGAGCAAAAGAAGAAGAAGGACGACGAGATCACGCGAATGCATTCCGAGATCACCGAGGGTTTCGGCTTCGGCGATTTCGGGCGGGCGTTGATATATCCCTTCAAGTTCAAGGCGAGCCTCTTTTTCGGGGCGATCCTGTTCATGTTCTTCACGCTCGGCCAGAACGCATCGTCGGTCGGCGGTATCTTTATGCTGTCGGCCTCGCTGACGTGCTACATGCTGAGCAACATGCTCTATTTCGGCATTCTGACGAACGTTCTCGAAAACTTTTCACAAGGGATCACGAACCGGAATTTCATGCCGAGTTTCGATGAGTTCTCGCTCTGGGACGATGTCGTCCATCCTTTTTTCCTCAGCATCGCGGTCTATCTTGTGTCGTTCGGTCTGTTTGTGCTCATCGCCGTTGGGGTCGTGCTTTACGGAGCAAACGCGGTGGCGAGCAGCTTCGATAATTCGCCAAGCATTACTCAGGCTCACAACGAGGAGGCGGAGCGATTCGCGCGTCAGTTTCAGGAGCGCGGCCGCGTCGAGCCTTACGGGTCAAACTCCCAAGTGTCGCCGGGCGACTCAGACGAGGACGCGGAATTCGAGAAGATGAACGAATTCATCCAGGAACAGCGCCGGAAGCAATTGGAATCGGGAATCGGAAAAACACCGGAGACCGTTGAAAAAGAACGGAACGAGATGATCGCCGGCTTCTTCAAAACCGCTCTCCCGCTGCTGCTTCTGGCGGGTGCGGCGATGCTCTGGGGAATCTTCTATTTCCCGGCGGCTTGCATGGTCGCCGGATATACGCGATCGTTCGCGGCGACGATGAATCCGAAGATCGGGATCGATACGATCCGTGTCCTCGGCGCCGATTACTTCAAGATCCTTGTCATGGGATTCCTGGTCGGCGTGATGTCGGTAACTTTCGGTATAATCCTCAGCATCATTTTCTTCCCGTTCAATCTGCCCGGCGTCGGCAATCTGCCGGCGAAGGCGATCGGATCGTTGTTCGGATTCTATTTGTCGGTGGTCTTTACGGTCATCCTTGGTTACGCACTTTACAAGAACTCGGGCAAACTACAACTTTACAAGGGTTGATCATCAACGATCGGCTGAAGCGCGGGGGGCGATCTATCCGCCTCCCGCCTTTTTCATTTGTCCGGCTAGTTTCCTATAATCGACTATTTGGGCGAGTCGCCGTCGCAGATCTTTAGCGGCGCCGGGATCGTTCCGACAAAGCTATGGCATTTTTTTGGCGGCGAAAAAAAGACGAAGACAAGTTCTCGACCTCGGTTCTGGGCCTCGACAAGTCGATCGAGGAACTGCAGAAGCAGGAAGAAGAGGCCGAGAAGGCGATCGGCGTAAGGTTTTACAACGCGATCGAAAAGACCCGTTATTCGATCAACAACAAGCTCGACACGATCTTCGAAGGGCGCAAGAAGATCGACGACGAATTTCTCGACGAGCTTGAAGAGATGCTGATATCGACTGACATCGGCGTCTCGACGACGATGCAGATACTCGATGCGATCCGGCGCGGCGTTTCGCGCCAGGAGATCAACGATCTCGACGCTCTCAAACGCATCATGAAGGGCGAGCTTCTGGCGATCCTCAATCATTCGACCGAAAGCGGCGTCGCCGACGAAACGAAGTATGCGCTCGACATCAAGCCGTACGTCCTGATGGTCGTCGGCGTCAACGGCGTCGGCAAAACGACGACGATCGGCAAACTTGCGCAGCGCATCAAGGCCGAAGGAAACGGCGTCCTGATCTGCGCCGCCGACACCTTCCGCGCCGCCGCCAGCGACCAGCTCGAGATCTGGGCTGATCGCGCCGGCGTCGAGATCATCCAGCAAAAGCAGGGAACCGATCCGGCAGCGGTGTTGTTCGATTCGCTGCACGCCGCCAAGGCACGCAGCGCCGACGTTTTGATCGTCGATACCGCCGGCCGGCTCCATAACAAGTCGAACCTGATGGCCGAACTCGAAAAGATGAAGCGCGTCGCCGGCCGCGAAGTTGACGGCGCGCCGCACGAGACCCTGCTCGTGATCGACGCGGTCACCGGGCAGAACGGACTCGAGCAGGCGCGGCAGTTCATGAGAACCGCCGATGTCACGGGGATCGTTCTGACGAAACTCGACGGGACGGCGAAGGGCGGGATCGCCGTCGCGATCGCCAAGGAACTGAATCTTCCGATCCGTTATGTCGGCGTCGGCGAAAAGGTCGACGACCTGATGGTCTTCGATGCCGAACAGTACGTCAACGGGCTTTTCAACTGATTATTTTGGATTCCGCCTTTACAAACAGTGACGCGGCGCTCGTCCGGCGATCGTTGGAACTGGCCGCCGGAGGGATCGGCCTCGCCAGTCCGAATCCGCTGGTCGGCTGCGTGGTCACCGATCGCGACGGCAACGTCGTCGGCGAGGGAACGTTCGAATACGAGCGGGTGACGCATGCCGAGGCGATCGCCCTCGAACAGGCGGGTGAGCGCGCCCGCGGGGGGACGGCCTACGTTTCGCTCGAGCCGCATTCATACCACGGCCGGACGCCGCCGTGCACCGAGGCGCTGATCGCCGCCGGCATCGCGCGGGTCGTGTGCCCGATCGAGGATCCGAATCCGCGTGTTTCAGGCCGCGGATTCGACGCGCTTCGGGCTGCCGGAATCGAGGTCGTGACGGGACTTTTGGCGGATGAGGCGCGGCGGCTCAATGAAAAGTTCTGCGTCTGGCACGATCAGGGAAGGCCTTTTGTTCATTTGAAGCTCGCGATGAGCCTCGACGGGCGGATCTCGCTCGCCAATTCCGTATCGACGGCACTTTCCGGCACTCAATCCGCCGCCCGCGTGCAGGAGATCAGGCATGAGCACGACGCGATCCTCGTCGGCGGCACGACCGCCTTCGTCGATGATCCGTCACTCACCGACCGGAGCGGAAAACGCCGCCGCCGGCCGTTGGTCCGGATCGTTCTCGACAATCGCCTGCGAATCCCGATCGGCTCGACGCTCGTGCGGACGGCGCACGAGACGCCGACGCTGGTCGTCACGAATTCACTCGACGGATCGAAGTTGAAGGAACTTAGGAAATTCGGGGTCGATGTCGAGAACGCCGATGCGCGCGATCTCGATCAGGTCATGCGGGCGCTTCGGACGCGCGAACTGCAAAGCGTTCTGGTCGAGGGCGGGAGCGCGGTCGCCGGCGCTTTTGCCGACGCGAAGCTGGTCGATAAGGTGACGCTGATCGTCGCGCCGCTGCTTATCGGCGGTTCTTCGGCACCGAATGCGATCGGCGGATCGGGAGCGCGGTCGCTCGCCGAGGCGATGCGGCTGAAGCGCGTCAACGTCATGCGACACGGTCCGGACATCGAGATCACCGGCTACCCGGACGACATCTGACACGTCACGGGAGCATGAATCCGAGATCATCGACCGCGAAATTGCCGAGATTCGGAAATACATACGGGAGATCGCTGTTCGAAAGCCCGAACCATTTCGCGAGCGTCGCCGCGTACTGTTCGACCGAAGTTGTCGGAATCCAGCGTCCGCGGGCGGCCGAACCGCTGTCGGCATCGTCCGGTCCGTTCTGCACGAGCGTCGGAAACGGCGTACCGTTCGAGGCGTTCATCCCGTAAAAATTCCCGCCGGCGACGGCTCCGCCGACGACGAACGAGTGGTTCGCCCAGGCGTGATCGCTCCCGACATTGACGCCGCTTCCGCCGGGATTGAACGTCCGGTTGAAATCGGACATCGTGAACTGCGTTACCTTGTCGCTGATCCCCTGAATCACCATCTCGTCGTAGAACGCCCGCATCGCCTGGCCGAGTTGGCCGAACAGTGCAGCCTGGCCGAGCAACTGCCCGGTGTGCGTATCGAAGCCGTCAAGCCGGCAATAAAAGACCTGCCGTGAGACGTTCAGGATCGAACGCGTCTTGATCATTCGCGCGGCTTGTTTGAGCTGATTGCCGATCTCCGTGTTCGGGAACGTCGCGGTGACCTCCGGTGACGAATTCAACGCTTCGCTGATCTGAAGCGCCTGCGTATGGACATTGCTCGACGCGGCGATCAACTCCTGTCCGGAATCGAATCCGAGCGCCGCCTGAAGAGCCGCAAAACGCGCGTCCGTGACCGGCGTATTGTTGTAGCCGATGAGCGACAGGACATTCGCGAGGGAGGTCGGCGCGGGCGCGAGCGCGAGCGGCTGCGTCGTGTCGCCGATCGTGAACAGCAAATTGCCTCCGAACGAACTGACGAACGGGACAAGTGCCGCCGGATTCGACGCGGTCGTCATCTTGTCCGCGATCCGTCCGCCCCAACCCGTCAGCGAGACCGAATCCGCCCGGCAGGTATAATGTTGCGCCGTCTGATCCGTATGCGAAAAGAGCTGGAACGGACGCGGGACCGAGCCGCTCTGCCACTGCGCACGCGTCATCGGCGCGACCAGCGTTCCGATATTCGTGACCGCCGCCAGCCGGCCCTGCGCCCACAGCTCGTAAATTCCGTTGTTGACCCCGCCGGTCACCGGCCCGAAGCTCGGGTGAAGCCCGTACGAGAGCCCGCCGATCCGCGGCACGGAAACCGGCAGCAATGAAGCCTGGGAAAGCGCCAGTCCCTGCGGCGACCTCGCCGCCGAATATGACGCATAGTTGCTGACATTCTGATCGTCATGCGCCGGAACGATCATGTTGTTGCCGTCGTTTCCTCCGGAAAGGTAAACGAGAACCAGCGCGCGATAGTCGGACGGCGTCCCCGACGGCCGTTTGACGGATCGTTTCTGCGCGAGCGCACTGATCGAGCCGAAAAAACCGATCTCGGACGCAAGTGCCGACATCGTGACGGCCCCGCCAAGTGATTTCAAGAAGCTGCGTCTGTTGTTTTTCATTGAATAAACCTCAGCTATTTGCGCACTCAGCGCTGGATCTGAAATTGCGACGAAGCCGCGACAAGGTAAACAGCCTGTTTCGCCCTCAACGCCGGATTCGATTCCGGCACGGCGAGAATCGCGTTCAGCAGCGAATCACGGTGTTCGGCTGAGATCGTGCCGTGCAACAGTCGGTAATCAAGCAGATCGACGAGTCTGTTGCCCGTCGGGTCGGCCGCGGCCGCTTCGGTCGCCTCGCTGAGGTCGATCGATATTCCCCGAAGCGAGTCGGTCGCGTTCGGGGCGAAACCGTCGAAAACGAGCACCGAAATGAAGTTCGTCCGGTTCGTCGCGAGCGACGTGTTCAAAAGCGCGAATTCGGGCGCATTGAGCGAGGTCCCCGGAACGATGAAATCAGGCGGGTAGTAGTTGAAAACGGTCGGCGAATTGAAAGGATTCTGGCCGAGTTTCTTCATCGGATCGCTCAACCCGCCGTCGGTGATCGATTCGCCGTTCCACGAACGCGCCGGAAAGTTCCTTCCGAGATTCGTCATCAATTGAACGGGTTCACGGAGTTTTCCGTATCGCGGAGCCGTCTTGACGTCGCCGCGGGCCTCGGGATCGAGCAGGATCGCTTTGATCACGGCCTTCATGTCGCCGCGGACGTTCTGTCCGTTGTTGTTGAAGACATTCGCGACGCGTTCGACGTATGCCGGCGACGGATCGCTGGTGACGAGATGCTGGATCATCAGCCGGCCGATATACGGACCGACGTTCGGATGGTTGAAAATGTTGTCGATCGCGGCGTTCAGCGAAGCATATGCATAAGTCGAGGTCGCTTCCGGCGTCGCGCAATCGGCACATGCAGCGATCTCATTCACCGCTCCGGGATAATCGAGGAGCGATTTCGGCCCGGTGTCGTGATTTGCCGGATTGAGCAACATCGGATCCTTGAAATTCTGGATCCCGGGAATCGCGCTCGGACAACCTGCCGTGTTGCAGAACGTCCAACCGGTGAAGACTTTCGCGAAGTTGTTGACGGTTTCCTGATCGTAGGTCGCGATCGGGTTGTTTGATCCGTCGCGTTGGATCGTCCCGTCGGGATTGAGCCTGAAGAGTCCGATCGAGAACAGTTGGAGGATCTCGCGTCCGTAATTTTCGTTCGGATTGTTCTTCGTACTGCGGACCATATCGAGGTAATCGCCCATCGCCGGATTCAGCGTGACGTCATAAAGGATGTCGCGGTAATTCGAAAACGCATCCCGGGCGAGCAGTTTCTGATACGCGATCATGTGGCCCGACTGCTGGATCGTCACCCCCGAAGTGACGAGTATCTGACTCAGCGCCCACGCTACACGGTGCCGAAGCTGCGCATCACCGTAATAAGCTTCCTTGAAGAACCATTGCTGCAACGGCTGCATCGTGTAGCGCTCCCTAAAACACGCGGGAAACGTCGTCGCCGAGCACGACGTCGGCGGCGTCGTCGGCATCATCGGAATGTCAGGGTAGGGAATCGTCGGATACGGAGCGTCGAATTGTTCCGCGAGCCACGTGCGCAGGCCGATCCGGCGGAGTCGATTGTCGAGCTGCGCGGTCGGGCCAAACGCGGCCTGTTCGAGAAAACGGATGCGGTCACCGGACCATCGGTATCCAACGACCTCGGGAGCCGGAGTCGCGGAATTTGCGGGGCGCAAGCCCGACGGTATCCCGATCGTTCCTCCGGTGCGCCCGAGGTTGATCTTAACGACGTTGCTCATCAACCCGCGCCACGTCACGTAGATCAGCGATTCGCCGTCGAAAACCGGTTCGCTGTAATTTCCGGTCGCGTCGGCGATCCGCACCGTAAGTGCGATACCGGACTTTTCGGATCTGTCGAATTTCTCAACCGGCAGCTGAAAGGTACGCCCGCTTTTTTGGTAAAGAAAGACACCGAACGCCCGCGGATCGTTACCGTCCGCATCGCCGAGATCCGCCAGGCGAAGGCGGGCGTACGGCCGATCAGGGCTGACGATCGCGCCCCGTGATGGCTTTCCCAAGGTTTCCAGGCCCGTCAGTACCGGTGCAGGCGAGTTCGGGTCGGGATCGTCCTCACCGAAAACGTGTGTCGGAACGATGAAAAGGATCGCCGCGAAAATCAGGAACGCAAACTTATTCATGGTTGAACCCCGGTTGATCTGCTGGATTGGTGGCAATGATGCGAACTCTGGAAGAGTAAACGACACTCGGATTATTTTCAACAGAAACATTCGGCGCGGCTTCAAACTCTCGGTCGAAACGCCTAAACTCGAACCCGATGCGAAATCGCGACCGCGGCATTCCATACGCGAAAAAGTCACTCGGGCAGAACTTCTTGGCCGATCGGGCGATCGTGCGCAAGATCGTCGACAGCCTTGAGGTCGCGAACGGCGAACCGGTGATCGAGATCGGCCCGGGACGCGGAGCCCTGACGGAGGAACTTCTGGTGCGCGGTGCCGAAGTGTCGGCGATCGAGATCGATCGGGACCTCGTTCCCGAACTCGCGCAGCAGTTCTCCGATCAGCCTCGGTTCAAAGTGATCGAGGCCGACGCTCTGACTGTCGATTTCGGAGAACTTGCAGCGTCGCCGTCGAAACTTGCCGCGAATCTTCCGTACTACATTTCGACGCCGATCCTCCGCCGACTCGCGGAACAGCGATCGTACTTTACAAGCCTCGTTCTGATGCTTCAAAAAGAGGTCGTCGACCGGATGACGGCACCGCCCGGCAACAGCGATCGGGGCTTTCTGACCGTGATCGTCGAAGCCGCTTTCGACGCCGAGAAGCTTTTTGACGTGCCTCCGGGTGCGTTCCGACCGGTTCCAAAAGTCACGAGTTCCGTTGTCAGATTGACGCCTAAGGATTGCGGGATCACAAATGAGAGGCAGTTTGAAATGGTCGTCAGCGCGGGATTCAAGCAGAAACGCAAGACCTTGCTGAACAATCTGAAAAAGGCGCCGGAGCTTGGATTTGATGATCCGGCGGACATAATGTCGCGCGCCGGGATCGACCAAAAAGCAAGGGCCGAAGACCTGACGCTAGAAGACTGGAGGCGGTTGGCGGATGCCGTGTCGCTTACTTCTTGACGCGGTAGCTGTATCGCGAGCGGACCGAAACGTCCGGACGCGAAACTTTGACCTTGATCTCGTGGACGGACGAATCGTCGAGGCCTTCATCCGGATAGAATCCGATCCGATACTGCTGACGGAGTTCCTGCGCGATGCTCAGAAAAACCTTATCGAGATCGTTGTCCTTTTTCTCAAAAAGCGTGCCCGCCGACAAATCCGCGAGTCGTTTCAGATAATCCATCGCGCGCTCGTTCTGGATCTCGTCGCGGCGCCGGACCCGGTCGTCCTGACGCGGAAACGGCCGTCGGTTGCGCCCCATTCCTCCGCCGAACCGCCGGTTGCGTCTCATCATCACCTGCTGCCTGAACGAGGTTTCATAGAAGATCGGATAGATCATTACGTCCGATTCCTCGATCCGGCGGAGAACTTCGTTTTCGAGCGCATAACTCCCGAAATCCTTTCCGTCGGTCAGCATGATGATCGCCTTGCGCCCGGTCGATTTGGACAGATGCTTGGTCACCGTGTCGATCACCGCATCGCGCATCACGGTGCCTGTCATCTCGCCGATCTCGACGTCCTTGATCGCTTTTTCAAGCTGTTTCTTGTCGGAAGTCAGAGGCGAATTGATGTGGACGTCGTAATCGAACGACACGATCATTGCGCTGTCATTCGGTGAAAGGATTCTGACAAACTCTTTGGCGGCTTTTTTGATGTTACCGAGAACGCCTTCGGTGCTCCGGCTCGTATCGAGCAGAATCGCCACCCTGAGCGGCTCTTCGGCGGTAGCGAAAAAGGCGATCTCGCGGGGTTTTCCGTCGGACCACACCGCAAATTCTTCGCGTTTCAAGCCCGGAAGATAACGTCCCTGACGGTCGCTGACGACGACCGGGACACTCACCAAGCTCGTCTCGACGCGGATCGTTTCGCTGTCCTCGGTCTGCGCGTAGACCGGCGCGATCGCTGCCAAAAGCGGTAAGAGAAGGATTCCGATGCGGATTCGGGCATTCATATTCGGGCGTCATGGTATTTGACGCCCGGAATGCGTTGTTGGTCTAAAGAGTTTCCTCGATCGGCGGATCGACGGCCTTCGGAAACAGCAGGGAAGCGATGATCGAGACCGCGATCGCCGTGAGGATAAATCCGAGC
>JAKOSS010000879.1 GCA_029777145.1 Acidobacteriota bacterium
ACATTTGGATCCATCCGTCCGTGAGAAGTTTATTGAACTTCATGACGCAGTCGCCAAAGCGCGAAACGAAGAATGTTGATCTACCACATCGTCCTGCCCGAAGTTTGGGAAAGATTCAAAGACGAGCCCGAATATGAAGCGGAGAGCCTGAAATCCGAAGGTTTCATCCACTGCAGTTACCGGAATCAGCTCGACGAGGTGATCCTGCGTTATTACAAGGACGCGCGGAGCGTTCTCGTGCTCAATATCAATCCGCACCTGCTGACATCCGAACTGGTCGCCGAACCGTCGACCGGCGGCGAGATCTACCCGCATATTTACGGTCCGATCAACGCGTCGGCGATCGTCGGGATCGAAGAGCGAATCGTTTCGGTCGTCGGAACGCCCGAAGTTACTTACGATGCATAAGAATTTCGCGAAAGTAGTCAAATCCGGATCGATCGAGGCAGATCTGCTCGACCAGATCGATCCCGAGCGCCTGCCGCAGCACATCGCGATCATCATGGACGGCAACGGCCGGTGGGCGAAGATGCGCGGAAAACCGCGTCTTTTCGGGCATCGCGAGGGCGCCGAATCGGTACGTGCGATCCTCGATACCTGCGCCCGTCTCGAGATCAGGGCGGTCACGCTGTACGCATTTTCGACGGAAAACTGGAAACGGCCGGAAGACGAGGTTTCGGGCCTGATGCAGATGCTCCAGCTGTACCTGAAGAAGGAACTTTCCGCGGTTCACAAGAACAACATCCGGTTCCGCGCGATCGGCAAGATCGAAGGATTGGCGCCGGAGATCCAGAAGGCGCTGAAGGCGGCGGAATTGAAGACTGCCGCAAACACGGGAACGATACTCAACGTCGCGCTGAACTACGGCGGCCGGGCCGAGATCACCGAAGCGGCGAAGAAGGCGGCGAAGGAAGTCCTGGCGCGGGGAGACTCTCTCGATAATCTGACCGAGGACGACATTGAGCGTAATCTTTACACCTACGGACTGCCCGAGGTCGATCTGCTCGTGCGCACGAGCGGGGAATTCCGGATCTCGAACTTCCTGCTCTGGCAATTGGCGTACAGCGAGATCTATGTGACGCCGACGCTGTTTCCGGACTTCAGACGGGCCGAGATCTTCCGTTCGATCCTCGATTACCAAAAGCGCGACCGGCGATATGGCGGAGTTTGAGGAAGTTTGGGAAGTTTAGGAAGTTTGGGAAGTCTAGGAAGTTTGGGAAGTCTGGGAGTTCGGGAAGTTTGGGAAGTTTGGGAAGTTTAGGAAGTTTGGGAAGTTTTGGAAGTTTAGGAAGTTTGGGAAGTTTGGGAAGTTTCGGAAGTTTGGGAAGTTTGGGAAGTTTGGGAGTTCGGGAAGTTTCGGAAGTTTTGGATGTTGGGGAAGTTTCGGAAGTTTAGGAAATTGGGGAGGTTCAGGAAGTTTAGACGATTGCTCGCGGCCCCAAGTCCTCAACTCCAGCACTTCCAAAACTTTCTAAATTTCCTGAACGTCCTAAACTTCCCAAACTTCCTAAACTTCCTAAACTTCCTAAACTTCCCAAACTTCCGAAACTTCCACAACTGACCACCGACCACTGACTAACGTATGAATTCACGAGTTATCACAGCGATCATCGCACTTCCGGTCCTGATCGTTTCGATCATCCTGCCGTACCTGCTTCCGACCGTTCCGGCGGCGTCGTGGCTGTTTCTCGTGATCGCGGCGCTGGCGCTCGGCGCCGGGCTATTTGAGTTCTACACGCTGACGAAAAAACTCGAACTCAAGGCCGATGCGTCGATCGCATATCTCGGTGCTGCCGCGTTCTTCGTCGCGTATCTCTTCGACGCGCCGGCGAAGTTGCCGGAAATGCTGATCATGACGGTGATCGCCTTCATGATCCTCGTCCTCATCTCGCAGACTTTTAGGTTTCGGGTCGATTTTTCGAAGATGCTCACCGGCGTCGGCGTGACGATCCTCGGTGTGTTGTACGTCGCGTTCCTCGGCGGATTCATCGTCGCGATGCGCGTCGGATTCACGGAGACGATCGTTCCGCACCTTTCGTCAAAACTGCTCGGATTCTTCTTCCTGATCGTAATGGGCGCCGACACCGGCGCGTACTACGTCGGAAAGAACTTCGGGAAGCACAAACTGGCGCCGAAAGTCTCGCCCGGAAAGACCTGGGAAGGCGTCGTCGGCGGATTGCTGCTCAGCGGCGGATTCGCGGCGATCGCTTCGGCGACATTCTTTCCCGAACTCAAGTTCGCAGTCTCGATCCCGCTCGGGTGTGCGATGAGCGTCGTCGGACTTTTCGGCGACTTGACGGAAAGCGCCATCAAACGCGGATCCGGTGCAAAGGACGCGGCGAACATCCTTCCGGGACACGGCGGACTTCTCGACCGCCTCGACAGTCTTCTGTTCAACGCACCGATTCTCTATTATTTCGCGAGATTCTATTTTTAGGTAGACAGTAGACGGTAGTGTGGATTTGCGATTTTCGATTTGCAATTTGCGATCGCGCAAAGAAAAAGATTGGTCTCAATGCTCACTTCACGCTGCCCACTGCTCACTGATTTGCTTTTCCAAAACGCGTTCCTGTATCATCTCGATTGATATTTTATGAACGCAATTCGGTTCAATAACGACGATAATTGATTGGCGAGAGCGTTAATTTACTAGCGTTCCGCCTTTCGTTTGCGTCAAGAATCGAAAGGCGTTTTTTATTTTGTCCGAAGTTGGGAGTTCCGCCTTCAGGCGGGCGATTTTCAAATAAATAGGGCACGGAGTTCGCTGGCAGGCCGCCTGAAGACGGAACTCCAAGCGGGGAATTATGCTGGATCGTTTAGGAAATCTCGAAAGAAGTCATACGTGCGGCGAACTGCGCGAAACGAACGTCGGTGAGAAGGTCGTCCTGATGGGCTGGGTCGCGAAAAAGCGCGACTTCGGTGTGCTCACATTCATCGATATTCGCGACCGCGAGGGAATCACTCAGATCGTCATCAGCGAAGAAACCGATCTTGTCGCGCACGAAAAGGCGAAAGCGGTCCGCGGCGAGTACGTCGTGGCGGTCACGGGCGAGGTGTTCTCACGCGCCGAGGGCACGCACAACAAGAAGCTCGCGACGGGCGACATTGAGGTCCACGTCCACGAGATCCTGATTCTCAACGACGCGAAGACGCCGCCGTTCGAACTCGAAAAGGCCGGATCGCAGAACCTCGCGTCTGAGGACCTGCGGCTGAAATACCGCTATCTCGATCTGCGCCGCCCGACGCTGCAGCAGAACATCCGCATGCGCGCAAAGGCAGTGCGCGAGATCCGTACCTACATGGACGGACTCGGATTCACCGAGATCGAAACTCCGATCCTGCTGAAATCGACTCCGGAAGGTGCACGCGACTTCATCGTCCCGTCGCGCATCCATTCGGGAAAATTCTTCGCGTTGCCGCAGTCGCCGCAGATCCTCAAACAGATCTGCATGATCGCCGGGCTCGACAAGTACTATCAGATCGCCCGCTGTTTCCGCGACGAGGACCTGCGTGCTGACCGTCAGCCGGAATTCACGCAGCTCGACGTCGAGATGTCGTTCGCGAACCAGGAGATGGTTTATCGTGTCATCGAGGGAATGTTCGCCTCGGTTCTGCGTCTGATCGGGGTCGAACTGCCGAACCAGTTTCCGCGCCTGACGTACGCCGAGGCGATGCGCCGGTACGGCTCGGACAAACCCGACCTGCGCTTCGAGATGGAACTTCAGGATCTCAGCGAGAATCTCAAAGGAACTGATTTCGCGCCGTTCGCGTCGGTTCTTGAATCAAAAGGCGAGATCAAGGCAATCGTCGTCAAGGGAAAGGCCGATTATTCGCGCAAGCAGCTCGACGAACTTCAGGAGTTTGCGAAACGCTACGGCGCAGGCGCACTGGCGTGGATCAAGATCGGTGAGGCGGAAACCACGTCGTCGTTGCTGAAAGTCCTCGGCGAATCGAAGATCGAAGAACTCGCGACCGCCGCCGGCGCGGAAAAAGGCGACGCGGTGCTGATCATCGCGGGCAAGAAGCCGGTCGTCGCGGCGTCACTCGGCGCACTGCGTCTCGAGGTCGCGAAGCGCGAGAATTTGATCGACCGCAGCGCCTACAAGCCGTTGCTGGTGACGGAATTTCCGATGTTCGAATTCGACGAGGAATCGGGCCAGTATATGGCCGCGCATCATCCGTTCACGTCGCCGATGGACGAAGATCTTGAGATGTTCCGCACCGCGATCGAGGACGAATCGCAGCACCATTTGCTTGGCAACGTCCGCGCGAAGGCGTACGACGCCGTGATCAACGGCTACGAGTGCGCCGGCGGTTCGATCAGAATTCACCAAAAAGAGATCCAGGCGCTGAACTTCAAGGCGCTCGGGTTGACGCCGGAAACCGCCCGCGAGCGGTTCGGATTCTTCCTCGACGCGCTCGAATTCGGAACGCCGCCGCACGGCGGTTTCGCGGCCGGCATCGAACGCACCTGCATGATTCTTTGCGGAACGGAGAACATCCGCGACGTAATGGCGTTCCCGAAGACCGCGTCGGCCCAGGATCTGATGATGGATTCACCCGGCAACGTCGATCCGCATCAGCTCGACGAACTCGGGATCAAGATCGTGGGATGAGTCAATGGACGACGCTGTCGGAACCGGGAGCCGTAGAGACCGGCAAAGATTCAAAGTGAAGGCCGTCGTTTCGGAATAGTTGATAGCTGATAGCTAATAGCTAAAGGCTGTCGGAACCGGGAGCCGTAGCGACCGGCAAAGATTCAAAGTGAGGGCCGTAGTTTCGGAATAGTTGATAGCTGATAGCTAATAGCTGATAGCTAAAGGCTGTCGGAACCGGGAGCCGTAGCGACCGGCACAACGATCCGTTGGGTTCAAGATTCAAGTGAAGGCCGTCGTTTCGGAATAGTTGATAGCTGATAGCCAATAGCTGATAGCTAAAGGCTGTCGGAACCGGGAGCCGTAGCGACCGGCAAATCGATCCGTTGGGTTCAAAATCAGGGCGTCTAGTTGCGACCATTTGAATCGTGATTAGACAACGAAAACTCGTCTCCAATAGCGATTCCGCCTTCTTTGAGTTCTTCGTCCAAGAGTCGGTACTCTTCCGCCTCGGGACATATTGCCAGAAAACGCTCTCGTTCCCGCCAAGCTTCGTGAATCAACTCGGAGTCAATCAGTAGATGAAAAAGGCCGACCGACGCTAGTTCGGATCGAGGAGAACAGACAACGGCGTTCCTAGTTGCTTCGAGCGCTTCCTCTCGTCTACCCGAAAACTTCAACAGTGAGCCGAGAATCCCCCAGACCGCGCCTGACTTCGGATGCTCGACTGCAAGGGCCGCGAGTAACTCGATGCCTTCCTCGAGGCGACCCTCATCCCTCAGCCGAAGAGCTTCGTTGAATCTACGTTCTTGCGTCTCCGAAAATTCCAAACTGGTCCCGTCCGTCTTTAATTCCACCCCTGGCTCCGAGTTCTTTGAAACAGTCTATCAACGCTTTCGGAATGGCTGACAGCTTTTAGCTAATAGCTATTAGCCAAGCGGCCGGCCACTGACCACTGACCACCGACCACTGACTAGACAGTCACTGCTTCCCGATATTCGCCCCAGACCTTTCTCAGCCGGTGCGAGATCTCGCCGACGGTGACGTAATTCTCGACGGCGTTCAGAATGTGCGGCAGAAGGTTCTCGGTTCCCCGTGCGGCTTCTTCGATCCTTGCCAATGCCGACTCGGCCGTAACCGCGTCGCGCTTTTCACGCACGGCGCGGACGCGTTCGACCTGCGCCCGTTCGATCCGTTCATCGACTTTGAGGATCGGGATCGTTTTGTCTTCGTCAATGTGGAATTTGTTGACGCCGACGACGATCGCCGACTCGTGTTCGACCGCCTTTTGGTATTCGTACGCGGCTTCCTGGATCTCGCGCTGCGGGTAGCCGTTCTCGATCGCCTTCAGCATCCCGCCCATCGCGTCGATCTTTTCGATGTATTCGACGGCTTTCGCCTCAAGCTGATTCGTCAGCTCTTCGACGGCGTACGATCCGGCGAGCGCGTCGACGATATCCGCCGCGCCCGACTCGTGCGCGATCACCTGTTGTGTCCGAAGCGCGATCCGCGCCGCCGATTCCGTCGGGAGCGAGAGAGCTTCGTCCATCGAATTCGTGTGCAGCGACTGCGTGCCGCCGAGCACCGCCGCGAGCGCCTGGATCGTCGTCCGCACGACGTTGACCTCGGGCTGTTGCGCCGTCAGCGTCGATCCCGCCGTCTGCGTGTGAAACCTGAGCATCAGCGATTTCGGATCTTTCGCGCCGAAACGGTCGCGCATGATCCGCGCCCACAACCTGCGCGCAGCACGAAACTTCGCCACTTCCTCTAACAAATTGTTGTGCGAATTGAAAAAGAACGACAGCCGCGGCGCGAAGTCGTCGACGTTAAGCCCGACCGAGATCGCCGATTCGACATAG
>JAKOSS010000880.1 GCA_029777145.1 Acidobacteriota bacterium
CGGTCGCGGCCCGCGGATCGGTTCTCAAACCGTATGCATTGTGGCACTCGGCAGCGATCGCCCGCTCCGGCGGCAATCTCCCGGCCGAACGTCTGTTTCTCGCGGAACTGAACGCAAATTTTCCGGATTCGCTCGTTTCAGAGGCGACACGTCTCCGACTTGCCCGAAATCAGTTCGAAAGCCGGAACTACGATGAGACCATACGTCAGCTCGCCGCGGCCGGCGTGACCGGCAAGACCGACCGGCAAACCGTCAAGAACGATTCGCGGATCCGCGAGAACCTGCTGTTGCTCGGTGAGTCGCAGCTTCACGGCGGCAAGGTCGCCGACGCCCGATCGACCTTCCAGAGCCTGATCGACAATTTGAAGAACCCCGCACAGCCCGACGATTTCGCGCTCGCCGCCGTGATCGAACTCGACCGGCTCGACGCCGGCGCTGATTTCGGCGTCAAGGCACCGGAACTTGCCGAGCTGATCCATCTCCAGCGGGCGCAGATCTATCAATTCAACCGAGACTTTGCTGACGCCAGATTGCATTTTCGCGCCATCGTCGAACGCTTTCCGGAGAGCGGGCTCGTCCCCGACGCACTCTTTCAGATCGGCCGTGGATTCCAGCAAAGCGGCGATCATGCAGAGGCGCTGAATTGGTTCCGGCGTGTGATCGAGAAATTCCCCGATCACCAGTCGGCCAAAGACTCGCTGCTGCAGTCGGCATCGAGCGAGGCGCGCCTTTCGAACTTCACGTCGGCGGTTTCGCTTTATCAGCAGTTCATCGAAAAATACCCGGACGACGAACGGCTCGACCGCGCATATCTCAATATTGTCGACGTTCTGCGCGATGCGGGCGATGTCGCCGGGGCGCTCGACTGGGCCGCGAAGACGCAGGAGAAATTCAAGGGGAAAACGCCGGAAGCGGTCGCGCGGTTCGCCCAGCTGCGGATCCGTTTGTCGCAGAACGACTGGAACCCGGCGTTGGCTGACGCCGACGCGCTTCTCGCTTTTCCCGATCTCGGATCGCGCGCGCCGGGCGGGACGACGGTCGCGGAGGTTAGATTTTTAAAGGGACTGTGTCTCGAGAATCTGGCGCGGTTCCCGGAGGCGATCGAGACATTTCTATCGATCCCCGACGGGCGCGGCGAATACTACGGATGGCGCGCGACCGAGCATCTGCGGTCGATCGCCGCCGGCGAATCCGGAAAGTCCGCATCGGAAACGCGCATCGCGGTACTGCGGCAGTCGGTTTCGCGCGTGATCGACGCATCGAACGCCGATCAGGTGCGCGTCGCGGCGCAATCGCTTTATCGCATGACCGGCGAAAAGAGCGCGCTCGAGACGATCCGGAAATGCTACGAGAAACTAGACGCGTACACGCAGGTTCCGACATTCAAACTGCAGGAATTCGGCCGTCGGAATCCGCTGAAGACCAACGACAGCAACACGGGATCGATCGCCGACGAGCTGCTCTTTCTCGGTCTTTATGACGAAGCGACGCCGGAACTCGAACGGGAACTGCGGGCCGGCAAGTCCGATCTCGATCAGAACGTCCAATACACGCTCGCGACGTTCTACAAGCGCGGTGACGCCGCGTATCGGTCGGTAGCGTTCATCGAACCGCTGTGGCGCAAGGTTCCGGCCGATTATGAGATCGAGCTGATCCCGACCGATCAGGCCGAACTGCTTTATCCCGCGCCGTTTGCCGACGCGTTGCTCAAACACGCACCGCCGCGCGGAGTCGATCCGCGATTCGTGCTCTCGATCATGCGCCAGGAATCGCGCTACCGTCCCGACGTCAAGTCGTACGCCGCGGCCCGGGGACTGATGCAGTTCATCGCGACGACCTCGAACCGGATCGCCGCCGAACTCGGACGGACGAATTTCAGGCAGGACGATCTTTACGATCCGCCGACCGCGGTCCTCTTCGGATCGAAATACCTTGCGAACATCTACGCGCAAATGCCCGGACGGCATGCGGCCGTCGCGGCCTCGTACAACGGCGGCGAAGACAATTTGCTCCGCTGGATGGCCCGTTCGGGATCGGACTCGCCGGACCGTTATCTGCCGGAGGTGATCTTCGCGCAATCGAAGGACTACGCCTGGAAGGTGATGGCGAATTTCAGAATGTACGAGCTTCTCTACGACGAGTCGCTCCGCCCGAAACCGACGCAACGCTGACCATCGGATTCAAACCTCGCAGCGGCGCGTTCCCGGCGCCGTTTTCGCCTGTAAAAACTTGTTTACCGCTCCGCATCCGAGAAGCTATAATTTCAATGGTCTTGTTCTCCGCACTTCAGACCGTCTCGAGATGTAGGGTCCATGTTTTTCGCAGGTCAGCAATTCGGCAGATACACGCTGGTCAAACAGATCGGCAAAGGAGCATACGGCGAGGTATGGCTCGCGATGCGCCATGCCAAATTCGTGACGACAAAGGTCGCCGTCAAGCTTCCAAATACCGACAACGTTGACTTCGACGCCATCCGCCAGGAAGCGATCCTGTGGGAACAGGTCAGCGGACATCCGAACGTGCTGCCGATCATCGAGGCCGACGAGTTCGACGGTCAGGTCGTGATCGTCAGCGAGTACGCATCGGACGGAACGCTCGACGACTATCTCGCCCGCGACGAAAAACTGACGATGAAGAAGGCCGTCGAGATGACGATCGGCATCGCGGCCGGACTCGAATTTCTCCATTCCCGCCGCATCGTTCACCGCGACATCAAACCCGCCAACGTCCTGCTTCAGGGCGATACGCCGCGGCTCACCGATTTCGGAATGTCGCGCGTCGTTCTCGGAAAAGGCGTCAGCATGCAAGTCAGCGGGACGCCGTATTACATGGCGCCCGAAGCGTACGGCCGCAAGCGTGACCGCCAAACCGACATCTGGTCGCTTGGAGTTGTCCTTTACGAGATGCTCACGGGCGCGATGCCGTTCCCGGGAGATGAAGTCGACGACATCTGCCGTGCGGTTCTCAACGACAAGCCGATGCCGATGCCGAAGTCGATCCCGCGGGAGTTGCGCGACATAGTCCTCAAAGCGCTGGAGAAATCGCCCGCCGACCGCTACAAGTCCGTCACGCAATTTCGTGAAGAGCTGATCGGCATTCTTCCGCGGCTGAACGACCTGAATGAGAATGTCGAATCCGAACCTGCCGTCCGCGAGAAATCTCCGGAACGCAAGGCAAAGCACTCGCATTTCAACCGGACGCAATTCGTGCCGGAGAACTTTGTCAAAAAATCAACGTCCCGCATGCCGCTCAAGATCGGCATCGCACTGATCGCGCTGATCGGCGTCTTCGCGGCGGCCGGCCTGTTCCTGATGAGCCGCCCGCAGCCGGTGCCGTTTCGAAGCGGCGATAAGTTCGGATTCTCGACGTGGGACAAGAAGCCCGTCGTCGAGCCGAAGTACGATCTCGCGCGTCCGTTCGCCGACAACCGTGCATTGGTCGGGATCGGAAAGTTCGGCGACGACGGCGCGTTCGCCGGAAAGCTCGGATATATCGACCCGCAGGGCAACGAGGTGATCGGGATGGTCTACGACGCCGCCGACAGCTTTTCCGAGCGGCTTGCGAAGGTCGGACGGCGGACGTCAGATGGATCGGAAGTGCGCTTCGGATTCATCGATCAGTGGGGAAAGGAGATCGTGCCGCCGACGTTCGACGACGCCCGAAGCTATTCGGAAGAACTCGCTGCCGTCCGTTTTCATGACAAGTGGGGCTACATCGATCCCGAAGCGGCGACGATAATTCCATTCAGATTCGACCATGCCGAGAGCTTTTCGGGCGGATTTGCCGTCGTTCGGATCGGCGAGAAATTCGGTTACGTGAACAAACGCGGCGACGAGGTTGTCGCCCCGCAGTTCGAGGCCGCCGGAAACTTCTCAAGCGGGCGGGCACCGGTCAGAAAAGACGGCCGGACGTTCTTTATCGATTCGTCCGGAAACGAGATCCTGAGCGCCGATTACTCGAACGCCGCTCCGTTTTCCGAAGGCGTGGCGATGGTCACGATCGGCGGCAAGTCCGGTTTCATCGATCAGAACGGAAACGCCGCGGTCCCGTTTCTTTATGAATGTGACGATTCGAAATTCTCCGAAGGCCTCGCGCCCGTACCGCTAAACGGCAAATTCGGCTACATCAACAAGACCGGCACGCTCGTCATTCCGTTCCGCTACCTGAAAGCCGCTCCGTTCGACGGCAACCTCGCGCTGGTGCGCGGTGCGGACGGACGCGATTTCTACGTTTCATTCGACGGCACTGAATACGTCGCGCGGTAGACCGCTGCCCGCGGATCGCGACCGAATTGATAAAGGCATTCTAATTCGGCAGAATGATGTTTATGCGCAACATCGTTCTGCTTTTTGTTTTCGCCCTGTTGTTTTCGGCTTGCCAGAAGCCCGCTCCGAAGGATACTTCGGGACTGAAGCGTTACCCGCTGCATGGAAAGGTGATTTCCGTCGATCCGGTGAAGAAGACTGCCGAGATCGAACACGACGAGGTGAAGGAAATTCCGATGAAGGCGATGACGATGTCGTTCCCGATCCACGCCGACTGGGTTTGGGATGACCTCAAGCCCGGCGTCGAGATCCGCGCCGAGCTGGTAGTTGACGAAACCGCGAAGGATCCGTACTGGCTCGAGAACATCGGGATCATCGCGATCGATCCGTCAAAACCGGTTCCGGTCGACGAACGATTCGCGTCCGTCGGAAAGGACGTCATCAATTTCACGCTGACCAATCAGGACGGGAAGAAGATCTCGTCAAAGGACTTCCGCGGAAAGGCGTGGGCCATCACGTTCATCTACGCGCAATGCCCGTTGCCGAACTTCTGCATCCGCATGTCGACAAATTTCTCGGATGCGGCGAACAAGATCAAGGATTCCGAATTCAAGGACAAGATGGCGCTGCTGAGCGTCTCGTTCGACCCTGAACGCGATTCGCCGGAAAAACTCCGTAAGTACGGCCTCGGCTATCTTGGGAACGATCCGAACGCGAAATTCGATATCTGGCAGCTTGCCGTCGGCAGCGACAAGGAGGTCAAGCCGATCGCCGATTTCTTCGGACTCCGCTATGAGGTCGATCAGAACAACAAAACGCAATTCAACCACTCGCTGCGCACGGCCGTGATCGGACCGGACGGGAAGGTCGCGAAGGTGTATTCGGGCAGCGAATGGACGCCCGATGACCTGCTCACCGAGATGCGTTCGACCCTGGGGAAATGATTCAAAACTCGAGATTCAAAATTCAAGGCAAAACAGCACGCCGGGGTTGGCTTTTGTTTTTGAATTTTGATTTTTGAATTTTGACTTTTTACCCTGCATTTTCTCGTCCTTTTCCCTCTCCGGCGAGTCTAATTCTCGTATCTCAATTTTCTTGAAATCATGAACTAACGGAGAACTGCTATGGGCACATCGTTCATAAATGGCACCAGGATCGTAAAGGTCCTGTTTGTCGTGTTTGCGGTCGTATTGGCGACCGCCGCACCGCTGTACTACAGCTTGCAGAGTTCGGCGCAGACGAGCACCGCCGGGATCCTCTTCGGAGCGCCGCTCGCCGGGCCGCCGATCGACGGCATCGTACCGCGCGGAAACGCCCGGTATGGACTGGACCCGGCCGGCAATCACTTTCTGACCGTCGAGGTCGGAAACATCAATCTTCCGCCCGAGTCGCGCCTCGGCGTTTTCGTCAATGGCGCCCCCGTGGGCCCGATCATCCTGACGGCCGCACATTCCGGCGCGCTGCGTATCAGCTCGGCCGGAGACATCCCCGTCCCCGATATCACGGCCGGATCGACCATTTCGGTCCGCAGCGAAGGAACCCCGATCCTGACCGGCATCTTCGGACCGCCGCCGTCACCTTCGCCGTCGCCGTCGCTCACGCCGCCGCCATCGCCGCTCCCCAGTCCGCGTTATTTCGCGCCGCTGTTCGGCCCGACCGCCGACGGAATTCTTCCGCGTGGAACGGCTGAGTACGGCGAACTTGGAAGCGACCGACGGCTCGGCGTCTTCGTCAGCCAACTTCGACCGCCGGCCGCGGCCGTCGTGCTGAATGTCTTCATCAACGACGCGAACGTCGGCACGATCACGTTGAACAACACCGGCGAGGGTGGACTCCGTCTCAACACGGCAAACGGCGACAGCGTCCCGACGATCGTTCCGGGAGATCATGTGACGATCCGTGCCGGAGATCGGATTCTGCTCGGCGGAGTCTTCAGATCATTGTCGCCGACTCCCGGCCCGACTCCGCGTCCGAACCGCGTGTTCGGCGGACGGATCACCGGTCGCCAGGTCGTCCCGCCGGTCGCCACCGAGGGCCGCGGACTGATCGGAATCGTCCTTAATCCGGACGAAACACAGATCGCCGTCCGGTGCGGATTCATCAGACTTTCAGGTGATCAAACGACCGCCAAGATCTACGGTCCGGCGATGCCGGGCGAAACCGGCGACGAGATCTTCGACCTCGGTACGATCGGCGGCACCGAAGGACGGTTCCCGGTCATGACCTTTGACGTCACCCCCGCGCAGGTCGCGCAGTTGCGCAGCGGGCTCTGGTACGTGCAGATCGCCTCGACGGAAAACCCTGACGGCGAGATCCGCGGAAAGATCCGCAGCCGGACGCGGCCGAGCAACTTCCTCGGCGACGCCGCCGAAGATCTGGCGGTATTCAGACCGTCGAGCGGAACGTGGTACGTCAAAGACGGCAGCGGATATTCGGAGCAAGTCCTCGGCAGCGCGGGCGACACGCCCGTTTCCGGTGACTTCGACGGCGACGGCACGACCGACAACGCCGTCTTCAGGGACGGTATCTGGTCGATCCGCCGCAGTTCTGACGGCGGTCTCACCGGACGTCAGTTCGGCCTTGCGGGCGATATCCCGGTTCGCGGCGACTTTGACGGCGACGGCCAGAGCGATCTTGCCGTGTTCCGTCCGTCGACCGGCACCTGGTACGTCGAAAAGAGCAATTCGACCGGCTACCTGATCACGAAATTCGGACTGGCCGGCGACATTCCGATCGCCTCGGATCTCGACGGCGACGGCCGTTCGGATCTCGCGGTCTTCAGGCCGTCGACCGGCGTTTGGTATTGGACGCTGAGCGCAACCGGCGAAACGCGTGCGACGCAGTTCGGATTGAACGGCGACGTCCCGATCGCGGGTGATTTCGACGGCGACGGCGCCGACGACATCGCGGTCTTCCGTCCGTCGACCGGCGACTGGTACGTCTGGCGGAGTTCCGACGGCAGTTACGATATCCGGCATTTCGGACTGAACGGAGATATTCCGGTCGCCGGCAACTACGACGCCGACGGCACGACCGACATCGCGGTCTTCCGTCCGTCGACGGGAGTCTGGTATGTTTGGCGGAGTTCCGACAACGGATACGACATCAACTACTTCGGTTTGAACGGAGACATTCCGACGACAAAGAACTGAGCCATGGATCGAACTTGAATTTTTGATCCGATAAGGGCATTTTTTAAGGCGGCAGTCGATAAAACGAATCGGCTGCCGCCGCTTTTTATGCCGACGGAAACCGGACCGCAAATCGAATTCTCCGCTCGCGGATTGTCGCGCGACGACGCTGCCCTGATCCGTGCATGCCGGACCGGCGACCAATCGGCATGGAACGAACTTGTCGACCGTTACGAACGCCTGATCGTCACTATTCCGCGCCGTGCGGGATTGAGCGAAGAACAGGCGGCCGACGTCTTTCAGGAAGTCTTCCTGACGCTCTTCGAAAAACTTGACGAGATCGAACAGCCGGAGCGGATCCGATCATGGATGGTGACGACCGCGAAGTTCAAGACGTGGGGAATCGTCCGCGGGCAAAAGGGATTGTACTCGCCGGAAACGGAAGAGGAAATGGAACTCGAGATGGCGAGTCTTCGCGACGATTCCCCACTCGCCGACGACATTCTCGTCGAACTTGAACAACAGCATTTGATCAGATCGGCGGTTCACAAGCTCGAGGAACGTTGCCGGACGATCCTGTCGATGATCTATCTGCGCGACGTCGCGGCGAGCTACGCCGAGGTCGCCGGCGCGATCGGCGTAGGCGAGACGAGCATCAGTTCGCTGCGCGCGCGATGTTTGCAGAAACTGGCGAAATTGCTCAAATAAATTCAAAATCCAAGATTCAAAATTCAAGAAGGGCTGCTCATTCGAATTTTGAATGTTTTGAATTTTGACTCTTGAATTTTGATTCTGGAATCTTGGAATCTTGGAATTTTTGGAATCTTGAAATTTTCCGTGTCTTTTTCCGCCGATTCGCCGCACTGTCGCATTGAGAGGGCGATTTGGCCATGAGATTTGGACGAATGAACAACGAAGAAACAACGATCAAGGCGATCATCAGCTTGATGGAATCAGACGACTCGGCACCCGCGCCGGCAGATGCGGTCAAGTGGTCAAAAGATCTGTTCCGCACGCGGGCCGCCCAGCCAAAGGCGACGCTGATCGAGAGGATCGTCGCGGTGCTCCAGATGGATCTCTCGCCCGAGACGGCGGTTTTCGGCGAGCGCTCGGGGACTTTGGCGACCGAACGGCAGATGCTTTTCAGCGCCGGCGACAACTCGATCGACCTGCGCGTCGCGAAGTCCGGCAACAAATTCGGCCTCGCCGGCCAGATCCTCGGCGAGGGCTTTGAGAACGCGACCGTGACGTTCGAATCGGAAGAGTCTTCATTCACGGCGACGATCGGCGATCTGAGCGAGTTCAGGATCGACGCGCTCGCCGCCGGCACCTACCGTCTGACGGCCAACGGCGCGACGAAACAGATCATCATCGACGGAATCAATATCGGTTAATGTTTCTTCTTCGGGGGTAGAGGAAACATGGTGAGAA
>JAKOSS010000881.1 GCA_029777145.1 Acidobacteriota bacterium
ATTCTTTGAAATTGGGTAACGCGGGAAAACATCTGACTTGTGCAACGGTCGAGTCGGGCGGGCGCAGAGCGCCTCTTCCTGACCTGCAAATGAGTTTGTAAATTTCGGTGAAATTAATCGCCTCCAACCCATTTGGAATGGCCGACTTCGGAAGTCGGATTTTGGCATCGGGACTTGATATTAGCCCAATCGCAAATCGGCATTCGAAAATCGCAAATGGAGAGGCCCGGGGTCGCGTGTTTCACACGCTCCTTGAAAAATGTTCGAATGCCCGTCACCAGGTTCCGCCTCACGGCGTCACCCGGTGCTACCGTTACATCGCGTGCTCCGCACGCTCGACCCGCTTCGGTCACAACTGAAGGCGCAACTCATGCGAAGTCGGCGATTCGCAATAGTTGAGAGTCGGGAGTTGAGCGCGAGGTGTTCTCCTAACTCTTAACTCCCGACGCTCGACCCGCGTCGTTTACGTTTGAAGGCGTAACTCATGCGGAGTCGGCGAATGGCAACAATTGAGAGTCGGGAGTCGGGAGTTGAGCGTGAGGTGTTCTCCTAACTCTTAACTCGCGACCCGCTTCGATCACGCCTGAAGGCGTTAGTCTTGCGGAGTTGGCGAATCGCAACAGTTGAGAGACGGGAGACGGGAGTTGAGCGTGAGGTGTTCTTCTAACTCTTAACTCCCGACCCGCTTCGATCACGCCTGAAGGCGTAACTCATGCGAGTTGCCGTATATCACACTTGAGTTTTGGCATATCAAACTTGAGTTTTGGCATACCGAACTTGAGTTTTGAACCCGCATGGATGCAATTGAGGTATACCGCATTTGAGTTTTGGCATACCGAACTTGAGTTTCGGCATACCGAACTTGAGCTTTGCACCTGCACGGATGTGTTCGGCGCGTCGCAAGTTGAGTTTTGCATCCGCTCGGATGCAATTGAGGCATACCCAACTTGGGGTTGCACCTGCAGGGATGCAGTTGGCGCATCGCAGAAACAAGTCCACTGCACGGGATGCAAGGCGCCGGCTCCACGTGCATTGGTTGCATCGGGTCTCGTGCAATCGCCGATCCGCATTCCCGGATTGACTGTCAGATGGTGGCATCGTCAGACCCGTGCAAGTCAGTTTTTTCCGTACGATTCATGTCGGCGCGAGCGATGCTGGGCGGAATGCAATTTGAAGGCAATCTGCGCCGCCATTTTGCCTCGCATTCAATTCTTCAGTTCTGAGATTTGGGCGAGAGCAAAATGATCGCAGGTTCGTTTTGCGCGGCACCGTCCGGCAAATACTGAAGAAACTCCTGTTCGTCCGTTCGGAGATACCAGCCCCGGCGTTCGCTTGAAAGATTCCCCATGTTTCGGGTCCCTTTTGCGTATGATTCAGCAAGCCCCTTCTTGTCGAAGATGCTGACGTTGACGACGTTCATCGACCGAAATTGTTCTGAAAGGATCTTCGCAACCGTCTCCATGCCGTCCTTAGTGAACAGATCCGACTTGCAATATACAATGACGACGCATTTACGGTCGGCGCAATTCCGCTGGACAACTTCGTAATCCGAGGAGCCGAATCAGGATTCGGATACTTCAATACTCGAATTAATTCGTCCTCGTGACCCGCGATCGGCCACGCCAGGGCACGATTCTTGAAACAGGAAGAAAACGCAAAGGCCAATCGACAGGATCATAAAATGCTTCATAGTTCCACACTCCCCGGCTTAACTATTTGCAGTTTTTATTATTCTCAAGTCCAATCGTAATGTTTTTAGAATCATCTTGTCTTTCCAGGAACCTTATTCCGGACCTGACTTATTCGATTTCGGCCCGAAACGAATTTCCGCGATGATGAGGCCGGCCAACAGTGCCGTCGTAAAGCAAATTCCGCCCCAGTTCATCATCGGACCTTTCGGGTTCAAGTTCTGATCTATCCACACCCAATCCGAACCAAATTTGCTGAGTCCGGCGAAAATGATGACGACCCAAAGCTTGGAACCGTAAAGCGCCGCTGATGACACCAACGCCATCATTCCAGCGGATCGACTGAATCTCAGGACAACAAGCGAACAAGCGATTGCAAAAAAGAAGGTGCAAACATAAATCAACGAATTCCTGAACTGAAGATCGGCCAGTTTGCCAACCTCCCCAATGCCTTCGATCTGCCGCACGCTCTGGCCGTCAATGATCCGGGTCGCAAAGTCAAAGAGTACGGATTGAACGACCAAAATCAATAAAAGCTCCAATAGGTAACGCAATTTGCTTTGTTTCACTTATCGCCTCCTAACGACCGAATTCAGGAATTGAGCCAATGTGCAAAACACAGGCTTCGCTCGATCTCGGACTTACAACTCACTCTAGAACCCGGTCCCTGCCGCCCTTCCCATTTGCGATTTTTGATTTCCGATTTGAGATTGAATCCTCTCACCCCTTCTCCCCTTCTCCCCTTCGCCCCTTCACCCGTTCTCCCCTTCTCCCACTCACACACCCGGTCGCTACCTTTCTCGATTCTCTACACTCTACTTCCGACCACTGAACACCGTCCACCGTCCACCGGCCACAAACACCGTCCGCTTTCCTCTCATACTCAAAAAGGTTATAGTCGAACTTCGGTCAATTTCCGATAAACAGCTGACTTAAGACAATGAACGACGGCGATAGTAGTAGACGCAATGCTGCTGACAAGGTTTTCTCCGAGAAAATTCGTGCAGTACCTCGTGCGCGTTCCCTCGCGCATCCGTCGAAGTCTCTCCAATTATAGATTATTTGCGTATCTCGCGGTCCTCGGACCGGGAATCATCGTGGCGAACGCGGGCAACGACGCCAGCGGGATCGCCACCTATTCGACCGTCGGCGCCGGGTACGGTTACGAACTGCTCTGGGCGTTCATTCCGATGATGCTCGCGCTGATCGTCGTCCAGGAAATGTGTGTCCGGATGGGCGTCGTCACGGGACAAGGCCTCGCCGATCTCATTCGCGAACAGTTCGGCGTGCGCTGGACGGCGCTCGTCATGCTCGCGTTGCTGATCGCAAATACCGGCGTCATCATCTCCGAATTTGTCGGCATCGCACAGGCGTCGGAACTCTTCGGCAGTCCGCGGTTCGTGACGATCCCACTGACCGCAGGATTGATCTGGTGGCTGGTCGTGAAAGGCACGCAGAAGAGCGTCGAGCAGGTCTTCTTGGCGATGTCGCTCGTCTTTCTCGGTTACGTGATCTCGGCGTTCCTTGCCAAACCCAACTGGGAAGAGGTCGGCGTTCAACTCGTCGAACCGAACTTCGATTTCCACTCGGGCTATCTGTTCACCGTCATGGCTCTGATCGGAACGACGATCACGCCGTTCATGCAGGTTTTTGTCCAATCGACCGTCGTTGAAAAGTCGCTCGACGAAGAGGATCTGCCGCTGGCGCGCGCCGACGTCGTCGTCGGAACCGTTTTCGCCTGCATGATCGCGGCGTTCATCGTGATCTGCACCGCGGCGACGCTTCACCTTCAAGGGATTACTGAAATCGATTCGGCGGCGACCGCGGCGGATGCGCTTACGCCGGTGGCAGGTGTTTACGCGAAGTACCTTTTCGCGATCGGGTTGTTCGGCGCGGCGATGCTCGCCATGGGCGTGCTTCCGCTGGCGACGGCGTACAGCCTGAGCGAGGCGCTCGGGTTCGAAAAGGGCAATTCAAGATCGTTCCGCGAGGCGCCGATCTTTCTCGGTATATTCTCGTCGCTGATCGTCCTCGGCGTGATCGTCGCCCTCATCCCCGACATTCCGCAGATCAAACTTCTTCTTTTCACCCAGTGCGTCAACGGCGTTCTGCTTCCCTTTCTGTTGGTCGCGATCGTCTCGCTTTCGTCGAACCGCGAGATCATGGGAAAGTACGCCAACGGCTGGGTTTTCAAGACCGTCGCGTGGACGATCACGGTTGTCGTTTCAAGCCTCTCTTTGATGTTGATTGGAAAGACGATCGTTGATATGTTGTAACGACTCCACACAAAACGAATATGCTCAACGTGGAACTCCGCAACAAGACGTTTGTCTTGCTCGTTTACGCCGGAATCATAACGATCGTGTTGATGTTGATTCCCGGCGACGATACGGCCAGGCTATACCTCGAACCCTATTTGCAGGGCGGAGACGGAACGGGCGGAATGGCCGGGCAGGTCGGCCGGACGATCGAGTCGCTGTTCCTCAACCTGCTCCACATCATCAAGATTATCCTTTGGATGACGCTCGTGATCATATTCGTGCGTTATCTGAATTACATCATTTTCAACGTCGTTCTCAGAAACAACACGCAGACCGAGATTTCGTCGTTGATCAGGTCAGTCGTTTCGATCATCGTCTCGATCGTCGCGTTCTTCATAATATTTCAGTCGCAGTATCCGAACGTCGAGCTAACCGCGTTGTTCACCGGTTCGACGATCCTCGGAATCGTTGTCGGTCTCGCGCTCCAGGACACTCTCGGAAACCTTTTTGCCGGGATCGCGCTTCAGGCCGACCAATCGTTTCAGGTCGGCGACGTCGTCAATATCCAAAGCAACAAGTGGGTCGGTGTGATCGAATCCGTTTCTTGGCGCGGCGTTAAGATCCGGACGTTTCAGAACAAGGTCGTCGTCATCAGCAACGCGGTTCTCGGGAAGGACGTGATCGAGGTCGCGCCGAAAGAGAACCTCAACGCGCGGATCGTCTACTTCAACACGCTCTATTCGAATCCGCCGACCAAGACGATCCAGCTTGTCCGCGACGTCGTGTCAAAGGTCGAGAACGTCTCGTCGAAATTCCGTCCGAACGTCCGCGTCAAGAACCTCGGCGACAACGGCATCGATTACGAGGTCAAGGTCTGGCTCGAGGATTACTCGAAGTACAACGACACCGACGCGCTGATCCGAAAAAGGATCTGGTACGCGTTCCAACGTGAAGGTATCGATTTTGCATACCCGACCCGCACGGTTTACATCCAGAAAGAAAAAGCGCCGGTGGACGAGACCGAGGCGATCAGCGAGATTGTCATGCGACTCGCGGAGGTTTCGTTGTTCGCGCCGCTGAGCGAGCACGAAATGAAGCGCATCGCCGAAAAGGTGATGGTCAAGCTGTTCTCGCCGGACGAACCGATCGTCAAGCGCGGCCAGGAAGGGAGTTCGATGTTCGTCATCCACCGCGGCGCGGTCAAGGTACAGGTCCGCGAGCGCGGCAAACCGAAGGTTATCATGAAGCTCACGGAGGGCGATTTCTTCGGCGAAATGGCGCTGTTTACGGGTGAACCCCGCACGGCGACGGTGATCGCGACCGAGGAAACGGAAGTTCTCGAGATCACGCACCGTTCGTTGAAACCGATACTCGAAGAGAACCCCGAGCTCGTCGAACGCTTCAGCGAGATCATCGAATCGCGGCGCGCAAAGCTGAGCGAATCAACCGAAGCCGACACGCTCAGCGGTGCCGACGCAAAATCCGGCGTTTTCAATTCGATCCGGAAGTTCTTCGGACTCGGCAAAGGCGCGGAATGAACGCATTCTCAAAATTAAAGATTCAAAATTCAAGATTCACAATTCAAGATTCGATACACATCAAGACTTTGTTGATGTTTGAATCTTGAGTCTTAATTCTTGAATTTTGAATATTGAATTTTGAATCCTGGGTGGGTTCAATCCCCGATCAGTGCCGCAAGCAACGGGATCATGATCTCGTGATGTCCGGTGATCGAATATCCCTGTCCGGCGCCGTTTGCCGTCGGCCGGCGCACGACGTTCGTCAGCGGCCGGTAGTGCTGGATGAAATCGAAGTTCGCGGTCGTCAGGTCCCGCAGCGGATTCCCAAGATTTCGGACGACCGTCACCGCTTTGAGGAAGATCTCGGGCATCGTCAC
>JAKOSS010000100.1 GCA_029777145.1 Acidobacteriota bacterium
CATCAGATCGACGCCGGGACGCAGCGGATACGACCCGACGAACTTGTACCGCGGCGCATATTTCTCAATCACGTCCGGCTCCTGATCGACCATCTTCGCAATGATCATTTCCGAGGTACTCACGTCCACGATCTTCCCGTGAAAATTCGCATGACTGTAATTGTTGAGATACCACGGCATCGGCCAGTAGTCGGGTGACACGATCTCGATCGTCGCATCCGTGCCCTTTCCGCTTCGCTCCGCATAACGGTTGACCTGATCGATCAGCTCGACGAAGCCGCGTTTCGTGTGCGCGTAAACGTATGGCATGGCGTCGTTGTCGTACCGGACAAAGTTCAGATCGTAAGTTTGGTAAGCGAGGATCGAACTTCCAAGCGCCGCGATGACCATGCCGGCGACGCGGATCTGGACGAGCTTCGATGCCAGCATTTCATTCAGCGCGTAGCCGGCGCTGATCGCCATCGGAAGCAGGAACGAAAGCGCAAGCCACGGTGTTTTGTAGGGAATGATCGTGTACGCGGCGAACAATCCGAACGCCCACAATCCGGAGAAGAGCGCAAACCTGTGCCGTGTCCGGACGAGCGCGATCAAAAGTCCGAGCGCCGAAATGATGAGAATCGGCGATTCGAGTTTCATGCCCCATTTTACATAGGCGAAAAAGCCGTTCTGCGTGTGATCGGTGTTCCCGGTCTTGGTCCAGATCGCGTATGCCTTGAAAGCGCCCTGAAGTCCTTCGGGATACGTGAAGAACGACGAAAAGAACAGGGCCCCGACGTAGAAGAAAACGACGATGGCGGCGGCGATCATGAGGATCAGATCGGCCGACAGTTTCGCGGGCCGCTTGACGAGATAGGCGATGGTCGCGACCGCGGCCAGGAAAACGGAAAACGCAACGATGACGAAGTCGAAATTCTGAAAATCGAGTTTGCGCCATCCGACGATTGCGTCGCCGCGTTCTCCATAGGCCATGATCATTGCCACGCCGATCCGCACAAAGGACCAAATCACGAAGATCGTGACCGCCATGATCCCCGATTTGACGATCACCATCTCGAGGAAACTCGACGCGTGCAGGCGTTCTTCGAGCCGGCCAAGCGTCAATGAATCCGGTTCGTCCAGTTCTGAAGAATTTTCCCCGCGTCGGATCGCGACGAGATTCATGACCCAGGCCGCAAACGCCGCCACGGCCAGGATCACGATCCCGTAAAATACTGCCGTCTGCGTTGCCTGATTGAGCGGAATGAACTCATCGTAGAGCCGCGAGACGCCTTCTTTGATCGTTCCGGACATGGCGAGCGCGGCAAGCACCGCGACCACCGTCGCCGCCGTCAGGATCCCAAACTTCGACTTCCCGAACTGCTCGCTGCCGGCGATCTTCTGCCAGCCCCAGACGCAGCAGACGGCGATCACCATCGTGCCGATCGTGATGAACGCCGTTTCCTTGGTCGCGAACAGCAGGATCATCGACGCCGACGCAAGCAGCAGATAGATCGGCTGGCCGTCATTCCAGGCCAAAAGCATCCGCGTCACGAACCCGACCAGTGCCAACTCGACGACGGCGAACAGAATTCTCGCCGGCCACAGTAGCGACGGTGCGCTATTGCCGATCATCGATGCGATATTCAGGGTCGACGGCAAAAAGCAAACGACCAGCAGAAGCACCATGCAAGCGATCGCGAAAATCCCGGCCCGGCGTCGGTCGAGGAAGTAAACCATCGAGACGACGATCGCCAAACTGAAGAAAACAAAGAGGATCTCGTGAATGAAGTACCGCGAGATGAAGACCATTCCCGGCGAGAGCGCGAGAAACAGCGCCGCGAAAAGGGTTCCGGTCTTGCCGATGTATCGCTTCAGCGCGAAGACAAGAAGGACCGTCAATACGCCGAACAACGCAACGCTGGCACGTACACTCCAAGTGTTGAGTCCGAACAATTTCGAGAACGTGAGCGAAAGGTAGTAAAGGTCCGGACCGTGATAATTCGCCGGATCGTAGTGATACTTGCCTTCGCGGAAAAGCGTCGTCAGGAAATATCCGTTGACGCCCTCGTCATGGTGCAGCGGTTTCAGATCCAGCCAGAAAAAGCGCAGGAACGCTGCGATCGCGGCAACCAGCGCGCAGCTTGCGATCCAGACGTTGTCGCGTTCCGATGTTGCGGCCTCATCGGCGGCCGGCTCTACAATTTCAATTTCCTCGTTTCCCATGTTTGTTTCCGGGCGGACGCCCGCGCGGTTATTTTACTTTCACGACGCGGTAATCGCCAATTTCGGCGATCGTTGGATAGCGGTCGAACGCTTCCTTGCGAACCGAAAGGTTGGCAGTTTCCTCCGGTGAGATGATGACGTAATCGACGCCGTATTTCGCGAGCAAGGACGCGTAGTTCGGTGTTCCGGCATAGATCCGCTTCACATCCGCTTCGCGCGGCGCGTAGTCGATGCCGTAAGAGCTGAGATGTCCGGAATATCGCATCAGCGAACGGCGTCCCGTCAGGACGACGGCCGAGTTGTAAGTCGGCGCGTTTAGAAACAATGCGTCGGGAGCCGTTTTGGCACGGATCTGCTCGGCGATCCGCACCGAGTCGTGGCTGAAGACGTTGTAACTGATCTGCGCCGAAACGGTCCGCCAGACATCGAGCATGCCCGAAAGCGTCAGAACGAAAAACGCCGCCAGCGCCGCCGCGCGCCACACTCCGCGCCGTTCCCACGCCCACATGACCGCCAGCGCGACGAAAGGAAGCGAACCGAGATACCAGTAGATCAGAACCTTGATGTTGTCCCATTCCCACGGTGCGAGTTTGACGGTGTTCGAGACAAGAAAAAGAAAGGCGAACGGCAAAAAGAACAGCAGCGCCTGTGTCTTTCGCTTCGCGTCGGGAGCGTTCTCTTCGCCGCGGCTGATCAGGAACAGGCCGCCGGCGAGCAGCGGAATGAAGAGTCCGAGATTCTTCAGCCAGAAAAAGAGGAAATTGTCGTCGCGCGCGTCCCAACCGAAATGCCAGCCGATGAATTCCTTGAGATTGCTCGCACTTCCGGTCAGCGACCAGACGAGTTCGGGAACCGCGATGATCGTCACGCCGACGCCGAACGCGATCCACTCGCGCCATTTGTCGAGCCTGAAAAAGAACAGGAAAGCGCAGACGACGAACAGCACGGCGAGGCTGTGAACATGGATCAGCGGCAACGTTCCGGCAAGGATCCCGACCAAAAAAAGGGAAAAATGGGAAAAGTGGAAAAGGGAAAAAGTCGTCGTCTC
>JAKOSS010000882.1 GCA_029777145.1 Acidobacteriota bacterium
GATCGTCGCGACCGCCGCGCCGTGGAACTGCCGGCCGTCGTACGGCGAGTTTTTCGATTTCGACCGCGAATCGGCATTGAAGTATGTCCAGTCGAGCGTCGGATCGAGGATCGTGACGTCGGCGTGCGAACCGGGACGAAGCGTTCCGCGTCCGGCAAGCCGGAAAATCTTCGCCGGATTAGTCGAGAATAGCTCGATGAGCCGGACGAGATCGATTAGTCCCGTGTGGACGAGTTCGGTGAACGCGAGTCCGACGCCGGTCTCAAGGCCGGTGATCCCGAACGGCGCGCGATCGTACTCGAGCGCCTTTTCGTCGGCATGGTGCGGCGCGTGGTCGGTTGCGATCGCATCGATCGTGCCGTCGGCGATCGCTCCGAGAAGCGCTTCGACATGGTCCTCGCTTCTGAGCGGCGGCGCCATTTTCGTGTTCGTGTCGTAACCCTCGACCGCCTTGTCGGTGAGCGTGAAATGATGCGGCGCGACCTCGCAGGTGACCCTGATCCCTTCGGCTTTCGCGCGGCGGACGGCCTCGACGGCGCCCTTCGTCGAAAGATGCGCGATGTGGATATGGGCGCCGGTTTCCTTCGCCAGATAAAGGTCGCGGACGACGTCAAGGTCTTCGGCGAGCGCCGGCATTCCTTTCAGTCCCAGCAAAAGGGACACGCGCCCTTCGTGCATAACGCCGCCGGACGAAAGCGATTTGTCCTCGCAGTGATCGATCACCGGGAGATCGAAGTCGCGCGCGTACTCCATCGCGCGGCGCATCATCCCGGCGTTCGGAACGGGACGCCCGTCGTCAGAGACGGCGACCGCGCCGGCGGCCTGCATCTCGCCCATTTCGGCGAGCTCGGACCCGCTCGATTCCTTCGTGATCGCGCCGATCGGGAAGACGTTTGCCAACCCGGCATGTTCCGCCTGCTCGATCATGTAGCGCGTGATCGCCGCGTTGTCGTTGATAGGGTTCGTGTTCGGCATCGGGCAGACGCTCGTGAAGCCGCCGGCGACCGCCGCCGCGCATCCCGTCGCGATCGTTTCCTTGTGTTCCTGACCCGGCTCGCGCAGATGCACGTGAAGGTCGATGAATCCAGGCGCGACGATGCAGCCGGAAGCGTCGAAAACCTCCGCATCCGCCGGCACGGCTTCATTCCGCCCGATCCACGCCGCAACCTTTCCGTCCTCGATGAGGACGTCCATCCCGCTGTTCTGTCCCTCGGCGGGATCGATCAAATGCCCGTTTTTGATTAGAAGTTTCATCAAAAAATCAAAATTCAAAAATATTCAAAATTCAAAATTCAAGGTTCAAAGGTCAAGAGCGGATTGCGATTTCCGAAATCCCACATCCGAATTCCCAAATCCCAATTGCTACGATCCTCCGGTCGCGAGATAAAGCACCGCCATGCGGACGGCGACGCCGTACTTTACCTGGTCGAGGATCAGCGAACGCGAGCTGTCGGCGACTTCCGAGGCGATCTCGATCCCGCGGTTCATCGGTCCCGGATGGAGCACGATCGCGTCCTTTTTCGCCAGATCGAGACGCTCGTTCGTCAGTCCGTAATGGATCGAATACTCGCGTAGCGTCGGAAAATACGCCGAATCCATGCGTTCCTTCTGGATCCGCAGGATCATGACCACGTCGGCGCCGTCAATGGCGTCAGAGACGTGCGGACAAACCGTCAGGCCGTTTCCGACGAAGTGCTCGAAATCCGCCGGCACCAGCGTTTTCGGCCCGGCGATCCGGACCGTCGCTCCGAGTTTCGTCAGCAAATGAATGTTCGAACGCGCGACGCGGCTGTGGAGGATGTCGCCGAGGATCGCGACCTCGAGGCCCTCGATCTTCTTCTTGTGTTCGCGGATCGTCATCGCGTCGAGCAGCGCCTGCGTCGGGTGCTCGTTCGCGCCGTCTCCGGCGTTGACGATCGCCGCTTTCGATACCTTTGCGAGCTGATGCGGGACACCCGCGCTCGAATGCCTGACGACAATGCAGTCGGGCTGCATCGCATCGAGATTGAGCGCCGTATCGACCAGCGTCTCGCCTTTTGTCACGCTCGACGACGAGACCGAAATATTGACGGCGTCAGCCGAGAGACGCTTGGCGGCAAGTTCGAACGACGTCCGCGTCCGCGTCGAGTTCTCAAAAAATAGATTGATCACCGTCTTGCCGCGAAGCGTCGGGACCTTCTTGATCTCCCGCGCGTTGATCTCGCGGAAATTCTCGGCGGTGTTCAGAATGCCGATGATCTCGTCCGCGGAAAGATCGCGGATCCCAAGAAAATCACGGCGGCTGAATGGCTTAACCATATTTGGGATTGGTGACTTCGGATTTCGGATTCCTGCGGCCCGCTCCCTGGTTCCCGGAACTTTCCGAAATCAAAAAAAAGCAAGGCCGAAACCTTGCTTCATCAACTAGTTGGACGGTTTTTCGTAGATCCACACCGCTTCTTCGTCATCGAACTCCTTGAGCATCACCTTGATGATCTCCGTACGTTTCGTCGGCACGGTCTTGCCGATGTAGTCGGCCTGGATCGGCAATTCGCGGTGCTCCTTGCCGCGATCGATCAAAACGGCGAGCTGGACGCGGTTCGGACGGCCGAAATCCATCAGCTGATCGAGCGCCGCGCGGATCGTCCGCCCAGTGTAGAGCACGTCGTCGACGAGGACGATGTTCTTTCCTTCGATGTCGTGATCGAGTTCCGTGCGGTTGACGATCGGGTTCGCCCCGACCGTCGAAAGGTCGTCCCGATAAAGTGTGATGTCGATGATCCCGAAAAACGGCTTTTCGCCCTCGAGTTCGGTGATCTTGTCGGCGATCCGCTCGGCAAGCGGTACGCCGCGCCGCCTGATCCCGACGATATAGAGACCTTCAACACCGTGGTTGTCTTCGACGATCTCTGACGCCAGGCGCGAAAGCGCGCGCTTCATCCGCGTCGAATCCATGATCTTTGATTTTTCAATCAAACCGTATTGATCTGCCATAGGTTTGAACGAATCGTAACATCGCTCAGATTCCTTATTCAAGTTGGCCTTTCAGAGAGCAATCGGACGATCGCGCGTGCCGCGCATTTCGACGCGCCGCCGTCTCCGAGCGTTCC
>JAKOSS010000883.1 GCA_029777145.1 Acidobacteriota bacterium
CTGCTTGATTGGTTGAAGTCTGCTATTTCTTGTTGGAGAAGGCGCCGCGCATCATGAATCCGGTGAACGCGACGAGCACGCCTCCCATGAGCAGGAAAAACGGCAGAACCGGTCCGCGCCAGAGATCGACGTCGCCAAAGTTGGGTTTGACGCCGGCGAAGAAATAGACCACGAACAGGATCGCGCTCGCGGTCAGCATCGCGTATCCGAGCCAAAGTACGGCCTGGCCAAGTTTCTGCATCGGTTCGCCTCCGTGAAAGTGGATTTTAGCACTTCGGTATCCGGTCCGCGAACGGGATAATGCCGCGGATAGCGCGGATCGTTTGCTGATTCTCGGGATTATCTTGGCGAACGTGGCGGCCTCCGCGCGGGACAAACCTCTCCTCACGCGAAGACCGCGGAGATCGCGAAGACCGAATAAACTTGGCGAAGTTTGCGTTATTCACAAGTCCATTGCGTAAACGAAATTTAGAAACTCGTTCTTGCCGTCGGAAAAATCCGTCGTTCCGAGTTGCTTCATTCCGATCCGTTCATAAAACCGCTGCGCGGCGACGTTCTTGTCCCAAACGCCGAGCCAGAGCAGATCGAATCCGCGCGTGCGGCCAATCGACGCCGCCTCGGCGATGAGCCGTTTGCCGATTTCGCGGCCTTTCATCCGCTCCAGAACATAGATCCGCTGAACCTCGATCGCTTTTGAACCCGCGACGCAGTCGACCGGTTTAGCTTCACGCAGCTTTGCGAAACCGACGGCATTTCCGCTCAGCTCCGCAATCATGAAAGTCGAGTTCGGATCGTCGAATTCAGCCTGAATCTTTTCGGGACTCAGGAAATTGAAGCAATAATCGGCAAGATCGTGCGGCGGGTCGAGCTCGAAATAGGCTTCATAGCAGGTGGTGATGGCGAGCGCCGAGATGAGTCTGACATCCCGTGCGCCCGCCTTACGGATTTTGATCTCTGACATTTGCGGTTTTTCAATTCGTTGCCGCGTTCAGCGACATCAGTACCTTCCCGCCGGCTATCCGGCGATCTCGCGAACGACGCGTTCGGCGGATTCCAACGCGCCTTCCATACCCGGCGCGGTCTCGGCCGTATGCTCGCCGGCAAAATGGATGTTTCCGATCGCCGTCGCCATGTTCGGCTGCAGCGAAGCAAACTGTCCGACGGCGTAATGCGCGTACGATCCGCGGGCGAACGGATCGTTCGTCCAGGATTGTGTCGCCGACCGCTCGATTGCTCCTTTCATGAACGGCAAGACCTTTGCGAAGTTCGATCGCGCCCAAACCTGACGCGCGGAGTCAGTCATATTTTCAGCGACGGCGGCGCCGTTGCCGTCCATCCACGCGGTGAAAATCCCGCGTTCATCTCCGCGCTCGCCGGCCATCTCGAAGATCCGCTCGAGAGGAGTGTCGGTCCAAACGGCGGTGCCGACGTTTCGCCGGTCCCACTCGAAGCGTTTGCCCTGCATGTAAACCTTCGTTACGCGCGTGTATTGCACCTCGCGGATCGCCTTTGCCTTTTCCGGCGGGAGCGCCGGATTGAATGCAACGTCGCGCAACGCGGCGAATGGGATCGTACAGACAAGACTGTCGGCCTCGGCGACGAGATTTCGACGCCCGACCGAATATGCTGCGGAAACCCCGCGTTTTGATTGGCCGATCGTTTTGACCCGCGCGTTCAAGACGATCTTCGCGCCGGCGTCCGCGACCTTTTTCCTGAGGGCCGCGATAAATACGTCGTTGCCGCCGACGATCCGGTTCGCGCCGGTTCCGGCCACCGCGCGTCGCTTGAGGTCGAACAGAGCACCGGCGGCGGAGACGGTTTCGATCGAGTTGTAATTCAAAGTGATGTCCATCAGGCGGATCGCCGCATCGGAGACACCGCGTTTGCGCAGCGCGGCGGCGAGCGAGATCCGGTCGTACTCTAGATGTTTCTCGGGCGATTGCCGGACCTCGCCTGCCATCGCGCGGAGGTGGACACCGAGGATCACGTTCGGGAGTCCTTTCGCCTCGTCGCCGGTCAGACCGTACGGATGCGGATCGAGGACCGATCCGACGGGATACAGCTTGCCCTTCATGACCGCGGTAGTGCCGGTTCCGAACTGAAGCGTCGAGACGCTTCCGCTGGTTTCAAAACGCTCAGGAACCTCCTCGAACGGCACGGAAAATTCGCGGACGTAATTCATCATCCGCTTGTACCCGTTGCCGATCAGTTCTCCGCCGAGTTCGACGAACTGCCCGTCGCGAAACGGTTCGCGCAACGTCTTGACCCGGCCGCCGAAGCGGTTGCGGGCTTCAAGGACCGTCACGCTATAGCCGCGTCGTGAAAGCTCGAAGGCGGCGGAAAGTCCCGACAATCCGGCGCCGAGGACGAGAACTTTGCCGCGATCCCGGGCACGTGCGCCGTTCGATAACGTAAGCGCGGCCGCCGCGGCGGCACCGAGAAATTCGCGTCGGTTGAGTTTCATCTTCGTTTTCCCCCGAAAGAATCATAATATCGCGAATCGGGGTTCAGTCGGGGTGACAACTCTCACAAAGTCGGTGACAATCGTGAGCAATTATGAATCGACGAGATTTCCTGATTTCGGCCGCAGCCATCGGATTGAGCAAACCGCTCGGCGCCCTCGCACAGAGTTCTTCGGCGCTCACCGGACGGCGCCCGGCGATCGCCGACCGGCGGTTCACGTCCGAAGCCGTCGAACGCAAGATCGCCGAGGTGTCGAGGATGATCGCCGACCCGGACCTGCGGCACATGTTCGAGATCTGCTACCCGAACACGCTCGATACGACCGTCTCGTACGAGTTGCTTGACGGCAAGCCGGACACGTACGTCATCACCGGCGACATCGACGCGATGTGGCTGCGCGATTCCTCGGCGCAGGTCTTTCCCTACTTGCCGCTGATGCGCGGAGACGAGCCGCTTCGTGACCTGATCCGCGGCGTGATCAACCGTCACGCGACCTTCGTTCTGCTCGATCCGTACGCGAACGCGTTCTACAAAGACCCGAACAAGCGTTCCGAGTGGGAATCGGACAAACCGTCGCCGGGCCGCGGCGTCCACGAGCGCAAGTGGGAAGTCGATTCGCTCTGCTACGTCGTCCGCTTGTCGTACGCGTATTTCAAGGAAACAAATGACTTGACGCCGTTTGACGAGCATTGGAAGCGGGCCATGAAGCTGATCTACGCGACGTTCGTCACCGAGCAGCGCAAGGACGGAACGTCGCCATACAGTTTCCGGCGCCAAACGGACGTCATGACGGACGCGCCGGTCCACGGAGGCAAAGGAAATCCGATGAAGCCGGTCGGACTTATTGCGTCGATGTTCCGCCCGTCGGACGACGCGACGATCCTTCCGTTCCTTGTACCGTCTAACATTTTCGCCGCGCAATCGATGCGGCAGCTTGCCGAGATCTTCGGAAAGCATCTTAACGTTGCGGATTTCGCGTCGAAATGCGCCGCGCTCGCGCTCGAGATCGAAACCGCGGTCAAGAAATATGCGGTCACGCCGCACGAAAGTTTCGGACGGATCTTCGCGTACGAGGTCGACGGTTTCGGAAACCGTTTGTTCATGGACGACGCGAACGTCCCGAGCCTGATGTCGCTGCGTTATCTCGGCGCCGTCGCGCCGCGCGATCCGGTCTATTTGGCGACGCGGAGGTTTTTGCTGAGCGAAAGCAATCCGTTCTATCTGCGCGGCAAGGCGGCCGAGGGACAGGCGAGCCCGCACACCGGACGCGATTCGATCTGGCCGATGGGGATCATTCTGCGGGCGAAGACCTCGGATTCGGACGCGGAGGTCGCGAAATGTCTCGGGATGCTGAAACGGACGACCGCCGGGACCGGATTCATGCACGAGAGCTTCAACAAGGATGACGCCTCGAAGTTTTCGCGCAAGTGGTTTGCTTGGGCGAACACGCTGTTCGGCGAGATGATCGTCAACCTCGCCGCCACGCGCCCGGGGTTGTTGAAGAAGGTTTACTGAAAGGAAAGTCTCTTATCGGATCGGCATGGATCGCTGTCTGACTAAAAGCTTGTATCAAAACTCGTCCGGGAATGAATCGTCATGAATTGCCGTTCGTTTTAACGAACGGATCAAAATCCCTAAACGCCCCCGGCTTCAGCCGAACTCAGGGCTAAAGCCCTGCATTTCTTGGGTTTATCGCGAACCGTTCGCTGAAGCGAACGGCAATTCATCGGGACGCGGACGTTGCAAGCTCGCGGATATTCTTTTGATCTTATCCGCGTCATCCGCGAAATTCGCGGCTCGCACCCTTCCGGCAGTTCTACCTCAAATAATCTTCGAGTTTCGTCGAAGCGTCCGTCTTCTCGTCGCGGTATTTGACGATGATCGGCGCGTACAGCGATAGGCCTTGTTCCTTTCCGAATCCTTTCGTGATCTGTCGCGAGCCCTGCACGACGACCGCGCCAGCGGGAATTTCGAGCGACCATTCGGGCGTCGATTTGATGATCGTTTCGTTGACGAGATCGAAAACCGGCGTCGAGCGCGTCAGGATCACGCCGCTCGCGAGCACGACCTTTTCGCGGACGATCACGCCTTCGTAAACACCCGTATTTCCGCCGATCAGACAATCGTCTTCGATGATCACCGGGTTCGCGTTGACCGGTTCGAGCACGCCGTCGATCTGCGCCGCCGCCGAGATGTGAACACGTTTTCCGATCTGCGCGCAGCTTCCGACAAGCGCGTGCGAATCGATCATCGTGCCTTCATCGACGTACGCTCCGACGTTGACATAGCATGGCGGCATCATCACGACTCCCGGTGCGACATACGATCCGTCGCGGATCGTCGAGCCGCCGGGAACGATCCGAACGCGGTCTTCGAGCGTCATCGGGCGCAGCGGGTACGTCTCCTTGTCGAAGAACCGAAACGGACCGTCGCTCATATCGATCATCGCGCCCATTTTGAAGCCGAGCAGAATTCCCCGTTTCACCCAGGCATTCGTCTGCCATTCGCCGTTCGCATCGCGTTCGGCCGAGCGGATCGATCCCGCGCGCAACGCGGCCTTGAAATGTTCGAAAACGGCGCGGTCGCCCGCGTCGAATTCAGACTTTGCCAAAAGTTGTTCGATCTGGTTCTGAATACTCATCAGATATTCTCGATAATCTCCCGCAGTTTCTTCCGGGTCGGCTCAGTGACCGGAACCAGTGGCAGCCTGAGGTTCTCTTCAAGCAGGCCCATTTCCTTCATCACGAACTTGCACGGTGCGGGCGACGCCTCGATGAAGTTCGCCTCCATCAGCGGCAAGATCTTGTAATGAAGTTTCCGCGCCGCGGTCCATGCGCCGTCAAGCGCTTTTTCTACCATCGACGATGTCTCTTTCGGAATCTCATTCGAGCAGACGCTGACCAAACCGTCGGCGCCGATCGCGATCATCGGCAGCGTCGTCGCGTCGTCGCCCGAAAATACCTTGAAGTTCTTCGGACGCTTCGAGCAGATCGCCATGATTTGCGAGAAGTTCCCGGACGCTTCTTTCGTCGCGACGATGTTCTCGTACTTTTCGGCGAGTTTGATCGTTGTATCAGCCGCGATGTTCGACGACGTCCGCGACGGGACGTTGTACATCATGATCGGAAATCCCTTGACCGACTTCGCGATCTCGCCGAAATGTGCGAGCATCCCTTCCTGCGTCGGTTTGTTGTAGTACGGCGCGACGACGAGCGCGCCGTCGGCGCCGAGTTCGCGAACCTTGCGCGTGAAATCGATCGCCGCCGCCGTATTGTTGCTCCCGGTTCCGGCGATGACCTTCGCCTTGTGTTTGTGCGCGACCTCGACCGTTATCTGGATCACGCGGAGCCGTTCCGACTCGTCCATCGTCACCGCCTCGCCGGTCGTCCCGCACGGAATCAGCAGTTTGACGCCGTTCTTTATCTGCCGTTTGACCAGATCGCGAAAACAATCGTCGTCGATCGAACCGTCCTTTTTGAACGGCGTTACGAGCGCCGTTCCGCATCCTTTCAGCCAGTCGAGCTTAATCGTCATAACCAAAAATTCCTTTTGCTAAATCTAAAGAAAGTATATGCTTAGCCTAGTCAAACTTTCAAAAGCGCATTGGCATTGTTTATGCGAATCATAAGTATTCTTTTAGGGTTGGCTCTCACCTCGTTCCTCGGCTCATGTTCCTCTTCGGACGCACAGTCATCGAATGCGAATTCGACGCCTGTTCCGCCTTCAACGATTGCGACAACATTTGCGTATCCATTGGGCGGATCGGGATCACTGACCGAAGCGAAGGACGGCTCGGACGATTGGTACGACGCTCAGAATTTCGGCGAGAACGATCATCTTGGCGAAGACTGGAACAAAAATTCGGGCGGAAATACGGATTGCGGCGAACCTGTATATTCTATCGGCACCGGGCATATCGTTTATGCTGCGAACGGCGGTCCCGGCTGGGGAAACGTCGTGATCATCGAACACCTTCTTTCCGACGGAACGAAACTTCAGTCGCTCTACGGCCACCTTCAAAAAATCGAAAAGACGTCGGGCGAGGTCGAACTTCGGGAAAAGATTGGTGAGGTCGGTAACGCCGACGGCAAGTATCTATGCCACCTTCACCTTGAGGTCCGAAGGGAAAACTGTCCGAATTGGGGAGAGCCCGGACCCGGATACTCGTCGGACAGGTCCGGTTGGATCGATCCGTCGGAGTTTATCGATTCATCTCGGAAAGTCGTAGCTGAAAAGAACATTCTCGAGTTCTACAAACCGCAGTTCACCAAAGACGATCTCGAACCAATCAACAGCATCGATGAATTCTCGCGATATGACTTCGGCCCGGTTTGGTCGAAAAGCCTAAAGAACGAAGTGTTGGCTTTCATCGGCGAAGACTACCAAAGAATCACGATCCAACTTAAGTCGGTAAAAAAGGACGGTTCGAAGTCGCAATCTTACGTCGTGCACGGAGAGTCCGTTCTGAAAGATCAGTCGCGGCCGTTCGCCGGAACTTTCACGATCACGGAAGTTCGACGTTTCAAAAAAATGCACTGGGGTGTCGACGACGAACTGAAGAATACGGGGATGAAGGTTCAGGGAATTCTGACGGGAGATTACGAGCTTTCGGCTCCCGATTGGGGAACTTTCAAGGGCAGATTGTCGGCACTCTGGTTCTTGGATCGTGCGGATCGGATCCGGGCGGACAACATCCAGATCTATGCCGACGGGTTTCGGAACAATCAGTTCATCGGCTTCTGGACCAGCGCATCGGGAACAGAACGGCAGCGTTCAAATTGGGGCGATTTCCGGATCCCCGATTCCGGAGATCTCGATGTCGGCGCCGGTGAGTTCTCACCCAATGAAAAGTATTACAAGAGCGGGTGGGAATCGTATCGCATCAAGTGAGCGGGTCGGAACTACAATGAACTGAAGAACTCCTCAAGCTTGCGCGGATCGAGTCTTCCGTCGGTCCTGACGCTCGAACAAAGATCGAAACCGAACGGCCCGACCCGCTCGTACGCCTCCCGCACGTTCGACGCCTTGATCCCGCCCGCCAAAAACACCGGTTTACCGCAGGTTTCGACGATCTTCCGACTCAACTTCCAGTTATGCACGCGTCCGGTCCCGCCCAGCTCCTTAACCGCGAGGTTCGGATTTCCCGAATCGAGGAGGATCGAATCTACGTCGGGCGCGATCTCGCAGGCTTCATCGACGGAGCATTCGTCAATGACATGGATCACCTGAACGATCTTTACGTTCGGCAGCGCCGCACGGAGTTTCGCGTACGCCCGGTGCTCGAGCGCGTCGACGATCTGTATCGTGTTGGTCTGGACGCGGGCATGATGCGCGACGATCTCGTCCGCCGATGTCTCGCTCGTCAGCAAAAATGTGGCGATAGGCGGCGGAACGCCCTTAGCGATCTCATATATTTCTTCGTCCGAGATCACGCCCGGCCCGGAAGGCATCCGCCCGACAAGCCCTAGAGCCGACGCGCCCGCGGCAACTGCCATCGACGCCTCAGAAGGACTTGAAATGCAACAGATCTTGATTTTGGGAAACATGGAATGCATTTGCGATTTCCGAATGCCGATTTGCGATCTTGCAACGACAACTCCGCTGCTTACTGCTCACGGCTTACTGCTCACTGCTCACTCACCAAGGATTTCATCCATCACGTCAGAGAACTCATAGATCCCGGATTTGCCCGTGATCCATTCAGCGGCCAGCAGTGCTCCGCGGGCGAATCCTTCACGTGAGCGCGCGGTGTGCGTCAGTTCGATCGTATCTGGAGAAGCATCGAAACCGACAACATGGGTCCCCGGAATGTCGCCCGCGCGCGTCGCGGCGATCGAAAATTCGTCCCGAAAACTTCTTTCGACGATTTCCTTCAGCTTTAACGCCGTCCCGCTCGGGGCGTCCTTCTTCCGCGAATGATGACGTTCTTCGATGAACACCTCGTAATCTGAGAATTTCGATACGAGCTCGGAAGCGTAGCCGGCGATCTTGAAAAAGAGGTTGACGCCAACGCTGAAGTTCGATCCGTAAACAAACGCGCCGTTCTGCCGATCGACGATCTCGAGGATCGATGCCTTCTCCGCGTTCCAGCCGGTCGTTCCCTCGACCAAAGGAACGCCCGCAAGGACGCAGGCTTCGACATTTCGACCAACGGCGGATGCGATCGTAAAGTCGATCGCGACATCGGATCCGCGAAGCCGGTCGGCAAGATCCGACGCCGCAAATGCCGCGTGGGCGTCGTCGATCACGACCCCGATCTCATGTCCCTTTTCAATAGCGAGCCGCTCGATGAGTTTTCCCATCGACCCGTGTCCGATTATCGCGACTTTCATGGAGCTATTTTGTCACAACGATCGATTTCAGAACAGAGTCTTTGAAATGATCGAAGCCGTGCAATGCAGAGACGCGCACGAAGTAAGCGTGCCCGCTCGCAGCGCGAGCGTCAAACCTCGTGGCGGGCCGCCCAATGATTTGGCCGTTTGCGGAATCGCAGGCACTCCGAAATAGCGGCTTGCCGCCCGGATGTTTTGGCCGCTTGCGAATTCACGGGCACTCCGAAATAGCGGCTTGCCGCCCGGATGTGCGGCGACACTCGTGTCGCCGGGCGCCACCCGAACGGTCCCTTGCGGCTCCGCCGCGTAATCCCTTTGCAGGCGGCGGAGCCGCTGGGGCCATAAAGAAGCCTGCCCGGGAAAGCGGAGCTTTTCCGCACATCCGGGCGGCAACCCGCGCAAATCCTCGGACCAGGGAATTCTGTTTTCAGAATAATGATTTGGGGGCGCACATCGCTACCCGCGACCGTGCACGCTTACTTCGTGCGCGTTTCAGCATTGAGCAACTTGAGCGCGAGCCCTTCATAAAGACCGACGGCCGTGTCGAGATCTTTCTTGAGGACGAACTCGTGTTTCGTGTGGGCGTCGAGGATCGAACCGGGGCCGAGGAGCAACGGTCGTCCCCACTTCGTCAGGTAAGGGATGTCGGTCGTGAACCGCACGACCTTCTGGCTGAAGCCGTCGACCGCGACCATCCGGACCGGCAGACTGCACGATTGCACGTCGATCTCGCCGCGCCCGTCGACAGCTTCTTCGAGCATTTCAAGAATCGGTTCTAGCGGAGTCACCATACGAATATGAAGCGCCGCTTCGGCCGACGGCGCGATCACGTTCGATCCGACGCCGCCCGACAGAACGCCGACGTTAAGCGTCGAATCGCCGAAGAACTCGTCTTTCGGGAGTACGAGCCGGCGGATGTCTTCGAGAATGTCGAGCAGCTTGTCGATCGCCGATTCGCCGGTCTCCGGGTATGCCGAATGCCCCGCCTTTCCGGTCGTCCGGATGATCACGCGCATGCTGCCCTTTGATCCGATGGCGAGGTCGTTGTCGGTCGGCTCGCCGTTGATCAAATACTCGCATCGCGCCGCGAGCGGATGATCGTTCGCAGCCTTCGCGCCGATTGATGCACGCTCCTCTTCCACCGTGTACAACAGTCCGATATCCATAATGCCCTGAGCACGCAATTTCTCGGCGGCCGTGATCTGCGCGGCGATGATCCCCTTCGCGTCGCACGAGCCGCGGCCGTAGATCTTCTCCGCATCCTGGGTCGGAGGAATTTGCGGCGGAACCGTGTCGAGGTGCGTCGAGAACACAACGCGCGGGTTTCCGTTCAAATGCGCGATCACGTTGCTTTGACTTTCTGAAACCGGTTGCAGTTCGACGGTCCAGCCGAGTTTGCCCAATAAATCCCGCATAAATTCGGCGACGGCTTTCTCATCGCCGGAAACCGACGGAATCCTCATCAAATCAATCGTCAGAGCGGAAACGTCCATATTTGAACGAGAGTAGCACGTTCGCGTTTTGGCCTCATCTTATGATTGCAATCATATCCACAATCGTTAAGGCCGATTATTTTGTAACTATGAAACTGCGAATTGAGCACAACTCGGTTCGATTGAGGCTGAGTGCTGACGATATTGAACGATTCGTCGAGACCGGACGTTTGGGTGAGACATGTACCTTTGGCTCGGGGATGGAGTTTAATTACGTTCTGGAAGTGGGTGGAACTTCACTCGCCGCCGGTTTTGATGAAGGCACGCTGGCGATCGCTATCCCAAGCGACATGGCGGAGACCTGGACACGCGGCGGGGGAATCGGCTTCGAGCGGACTCAAATTAATGACGACGGCACAAGTCTGACGATCGTGGTCGAGCGTGATTTGGGACGAAAGCACAATCAGCCTGTGCTGGGTTGAGGTTTCACGTCAAAACGCGCAATCGATCTCTGCATCCGGATCTGAGAGGACCGGCAGGACACGGCTGTGCTTCTTGTCCTTGTCGGGGCCTACCCGGCGAAAAAGAGTCTCAGATGCGATCGCCAGGTAGTCGATTTCAGACTCGGACAATGACTTCGCGATCTGCTCACTCATCTTCGCCAGATGATCGTCGAGGAATGTCTGAGCGGCTTTTGAAGTCAATTCGGCGTTCTCCTTTTCACCACACATCAAGGCAAACGCCTCCTTCATCTTCAGGTAAGCGACAAACCCCGCTTCGACCGCGACATGGTCCGGAACCTCGCCGGTTTTGGGTGAATACGCGAACGCTTGGTAGTAGGCCGAAAGCTCCGAAAGCAGATAACCAGGCTGGACCCAGTCACGGTAGCTGATCTCGCGGGCCGGTGCCGGGCCACCGGGGCCGAAAATCGCATGATACAGCCCCTCACCGGCTTGCGATCTGGCCCATTCGGCCGCTTTGCGCAAGTCAGGGTCGGCCACCTCACCTGCCAGCCCTTCAACATCTCGGTGCCATTCCCCTACCGGGCATTCAAATAGCAAACTGATCATCCGCCATTCGGCGGCCTCGCTGATCAACTGGTTTACACGATTCTGATTTGACATATGCGCTAATGGACGAAACTCTCGGTTACTTTGCTCAGAAGTTCCGCCTTCTCCTCGTCACTGGTGATCCGATCAAGCTCCGGATACAGGAAACGAGTTTCCCGTATATCGTGGTGGTCGCAGAGTTTCTTGTAAAAAGCCTCGCGCTCAAGCAGCCAGATCAGTTTCCTGTCGGGTTCCGGATCGGTTTTCAGATTCCCGATCTCTTCCCTGAACTGCACGAGATGCGCCTTGAGCCGCTCGTGATCGTCATAGAACATCTGAACCGCGGCCCCGAGCTTTTGTTCGCCGCGTTCGGCGTAGATCGGAAGCAGATGCGTGTTCTCGTCCTCGATATGTTTCAGGATCGCCGTTTCGTACTTTTCAAGCAGTTCGAGCGCCGCCTCGAACTCGAATCTAATGAGCTTCTTCTGATGTTCAAAGAACATCTCTTCAAGCTCTTCGTGAATGTCCAGCAGTACGCTCAGTTTCTTTGCAGGCAAACTCATTTCACCAACAAATTTACCCAACCGGACCGCATTTTCCTAGCGCCCGTCTCACCGTGCGCGCCCTGCCACACGGCGAACGCGATCTGCGACGGCGATTCCTTCGAAAGACCCGCCGGAAGCGGGCGCGTGATGACTATCGCCCAACCCGAACGGGTCCTGACGCCTTTGCCTTTGGAGAACTGGTTCGGACCGGGCGAAAGCGTTCCCGGACCTTCGGCGATGAGATCCTCGACGGGCTGCGTGCGCGGCCCTTCGCGGCCGTTCCCGAGCGCGCGCGCCGGCGCATACCTCTTCGCGGCCTGGGCCTGCGCATCGGGATTGTTCTCGAGCGACTTGGCGTTGAACGGATAGTGATCGGGCTTGGCGTTCGGATAGATACTCGTGATCTCGTCCGCCCGCCCGTCCACGATCGCCTGCCAGTCGGCCCGCCAGTACGAGATCTCGACCGTCTTTCCCGTTTCGCCCATTTGCGGTGCGGGAACGTTCGGATCGATCTTCGCCGGCACCTGGACCGCGACGCCGTCCATGAACCGCGCCGGGCCGGGGAGATCGTTCGGACTGTCGTCGGCCCATTCGATCCGGAACGCGATCTCCGTGCCGTCGGTGATCGCCTGCACCTGGACCTCCTGCGTCGAAGCCTCCATCAAACGCGGCTCCACCAGATCCTGCGGGATCAGTTTCGAAAGATGCACCGGCGCCGAACCCCAGACCGAGGCGTCGGCATCGAGCGTTATCTTCTGGCCCGGGAGCACCTGAACGTCAGGCGTTCCGACGACCGCGCGCCGGCAAGCGCCCACGGCCAGGAGCGACAACACAAGTGCGATGATTAATGTTGATTTCATGGCTACACCAATTCCCAAATCCCAAATCCCAATTCCCAAATGCGTTCACGGGCAATTGACGCGCGTGATCTGATAGAGCTTGTCGTACGCCGGACGCTCATGCACCGGTTCCTTGAGCGGTACATCGACAACCTCTTTGCCGTTCGCGTCGAGCCCGATGACCTTGTCGCCGACCCGCTTCCAGCGCTCCATCACCATCTCGCTCGAACCGAACAGCCCGAGCAGGCCGGTCAGATCGTCGTCTTTGTTCGCCGCCGCCTCGCGATAGGTCTTGACCGCGTGATCGACACCCGGGCCGAACATCTGCTTCGTGAACGAGGTCGGAACATGGATCGGCGGAATATAGTAGATGTTCGGCTCGAGCCCGAACTGCGGGAACAGCGGCAGCGCGACCTTCTTGACGTGCACGAGATAGTCGATCGGATTCTCCGGATTCGCCTTATCGGGCGGATTGATGAATCCCGCAAGCCTGATCTTGCCGATGCAATTGACGAAACACTGCGGCTGAATGCCCTGCTCGATCTTCGGGAAACACGCGATGCATTTCTCCGAAGTGCCGGTCATCATGTTGAAGAAGACCTTTTTATACGGACATCCGCGGACGCATTCCTGATAACCGCGGCACCTTCCCTGATCGACAAGCACAATGCCGTCCTCGGGCCGTTTGTAGATCGATCCGCGCGGACACGACGCGAGACAGCCGGGATAGGTGCAGTGATTGCAGATCCGCGCAAGATAGTAGAACCACGCCATGTTGTGCGTTTCAAAGATGTTCGCTCCGCCGTCGACGCCGCCCGCGCAATCGTCTTCACCGACGTTCGGATAGGCGTAATCCTCATCGGCGGGACGCCAGCCGAGCACGCGTTCACCCGCCGGCGCGGATTCGAAGATCGTACTTCCCTCGTATACCGGCTTTTCGCCGCCCTCGTTCCACTTCTGCCCCTCGAGCATGTCGAGCAGCTTCAGATCCCAGGCGAGCGGATAAAAGCCGTAGGGCTTCGACTCGACGTTGTTCCAGAGCATGTATTCCTGACCTTTTCCAGAGGTCCAGGTCGTTTTGCACGCGAGCGTGCAGGTCTGGCAGGCGATGCATTTGTTGATGTCGAAGACCGCGGCGAACTGTTTGTTCGGCCGGCTTTCGGGATACCAATAGGACATTTCACGTCCGAGCTGCCAATTGAATACGCGGGCCATAATCTTCTGTCTCCTTTTTAGCTGTTCAAAAATCCGCCTGCCAGATACTTCTTCATCGCATCCGATTCGGTCTTCGGCCGAATGCCGATCTGAGCCGGACGCCACAATCCTTCACCGCCGATGCCGCCGGGTTCGGCCTTCGTGATCTTCACGAACGATTCGCGCGGAGCGCCCGTCGGACAGTGGATGTCGGGCGCGAACCCTTTGCCGATCGCCTGGCCGAACATGCCCTTGCGGATCAGCAAATCGGTCATCCATGTCGGCTTGAGCCAGCCGCGCGTCGCCGACTGGTGCGACCCCGACCGGAACATCGCCTGATAGTTCGTCAGTTCGTTCTTGGCGAGACCGTCGGCGCGCGTCTTCTGGCCTTTGACCGAACCCGGCGTCGCGGCGTACATGTTGAACCACATGCGCGTTACACCGCGCGGCGTGCCCGGATAGAACCGGACGCGGCAGATAAGACGGGCCACCTCGTAGTCCGCCTTGCGCTCTTTCCAGCCGCGGAACGGACGGTCTTCGGGATCGGGATCGATCCAGACGTAATCACCGTCATTGACGCCGATCTCCTGCGCATCGAGCGGATTGATATCGACATAGCCTTCGGTCACGAACGGCGCGCGCTTGTCACGCCGGTAGATGTCTCCGAAAGGTCCGAACAGGACCGCCACCATGTCGGTATCGATCGGGGTCGTGTGCGATCCGTGCCGGTATTTCGGCGTATGGAAGATGAACTTGAACCCGTCCTTCATCAATGGATGCGCGGTCTTCTTGGCCTCTTCCCAGCTGTAAACGACGTTGCGGCCGCAGCGCGTCTCGCACGAAAGATCGTCACGCTTCGCGCCGTAGGCTTCGGGCCCCGAGGGCCGGAGCGCCTCATGCTGCGGGGCGATGATGATGTTCGGCTCGTAGAAGGTCGAATCGACCGGCTCACGGTGGACCGGAAGATTCTCGCCGGCCTCGATGAACTCGTCCTCTTCGCGGTAGAACTCGAGCCGGCCGCTCTTCGTGTACCAAGGCGTCGAATCCGTCAGCTGATCGTAGCCGACGTTCTTCGGAGTCGTGCGGCTGTTCATGAGCGCCGGGACGCCCTCGAGCGCCTTCGCGTGCAGGTCATCGAACTTGTAGCCCTTGGTGTTCGTGGACATGTCGAGGATCCGCTGCAGATGGACGTCGGTGCGGCCCTCGCGGACGAACTTCCAGTAGTCGTTGAACCGCTGGTCGCCGGTCAGTTCGGCCATCTTCGAAGCGACGAGCGCATAGACCTCGATGTCGCCCATGGTGTTGAAGATGCGCTCGATCGGAGTCTTCGGAAAGACAAGAAGGAACGGGTTGGTGACCGATGCCGTCATGTCAGGATGCTTTAGTTCCGCCCACGAATCGACGCCGAAGACGACATCCGCCCACTCGCAGGACGTCGACCACCACCATTCGTTGACGGCGATCATCTCGATCTTCGGAAGCGCGTTGAAGACCTGGTTGTAATGCCATTTGACGTTTCCAAGGATCGAATTGGCATTCGCGAACCAAAGCGATTTCGTCGGACACGGAATGTGCGTTTTGCCCGTCAGAAGCTTGTCACCGACGCGCAGCGGGTGGTCCTCATGGTTGTAGTAATGCGCCGATTCGGGTTTCCAGTACTGTTTCGGCCGCGCGGGCTTTGCCGGATCGAGCTCGATATCGAACGGATTCTCGTTGATCCATTGCGGCGAACCGTTGAACAGCGCGACGCGATAGTTCCCGGCATAAGATCCGATATTGCCGCCTATCTTCCCGACGTTCCCCGTCAGCGCCGCGAGCAGGATCGTGTCACGGTCCTTGTTGTCGCTGTTGAAGAACTGGTTCGGGCCCATGCCGATGGCGAAGAGCGTCGTTCCCGGCTCGGCGGCGAAATGCTTCGCGAGCCGTTCGACCGCCGCCGCCGGCGCCCACGTTATCTCCTCGACCGTCTTCGGATCGAAGTGCGCCGCGTACTCCTTCAGGAGATCGAACACCGGACGGCACTTGACCTTGCTGCCGTCGGCGAGCGTCACTTCAACGACGCCTTCGAGCTGCGCGTCCGCGGTCTTCGAGTTCTTCCCGACCATGTCCCGGTTGAGCGCTTCCGGCGCACCGGTCTTCGAGTTCCAGACGACATAGTCGCCCCATTCGTTGCGGAGCTTTTCGGGGATGACATTCTGCGTCGTCTGCATCGCCGGCGGCGGTTCCTTGTCGCCCTCATGCAGGATCATCGTCGCCTTGAGTTCGGCCGGAGTTCCGCCGAGGACATCCGAAGCCTTCAAGTACTTGAGGCTGTCCATGCGGACCAGGATCGGAAAATCGGTCCATTCCCGGACGTACTTTTCGTCGTACAGCTTGTCGCGCATGATGACGTTGGCGAATCCGAGCGCGAGGGCCGGCGTCGTACCGGGCCGGACAACGACGACATCATCGGCTTTGGTCGCCGTCGCCGAGTATTCGCACGCGATGACGATGACCTTTGTCCCTTTGACGCGGGCTTCGGTCAGCCAGTGCGCATCGGGCATCTTGGTCGTGATCCAGTTCATTCCCCAGACGACGACCGTCTTGGCGTGCTCGACCGAACTCAGATCGAACTCGACCGTCTGCTGCCCGGTGACCATCGGATGGCCCGGCGGCAGATCGGTGTGCCACGAGTAATTGTCGAACCCCTTGCCGCCGACCGCCTGATCGGGCCCGACCCCGCGGATCTTGGAATCGAGCAGCGCCATCGAGTTCGCGAACCGGTACATCCCGAAGACACGCGTGATCCCGAGCAGCGGCATGCCGCCGCGGAACTTCATGACCTGCGTTCCGACACCGCCGGTCGCCTCGATCGTAGCCTCGTCGTAATGCTGTTCCTTGAGACGGCGTTTGCCTTCGTCGCCGGTGTAGGTTTCGGCGATGTTCTTGAGCGCCGCGGCGACGATCACCGCCGCTTCATCGTGCGACATCCTGACCCATTCGTCGCGGGCCCGCTGAAAGTATTTCTCGTCCGGCCGACCGTCTCCGCCGCGCGGGAATCCGTCTTCGTACCAGCGCTTGAAACCGGCCCGAACCATCGTCTGGTTCACGCGGCGATCGCCGTAAAATCTCCGCGTCAGCGCCAGACCTTTTTGGCAGACACGCGGATCCCAGCGATGCGTGACCTTGTTGCCGGCGAGATCCGTCGCCTCTCCGTAGCGCATCGAAGGCCCGATGCGCGTGATCACGCCCTGCCGCACATAGGCGTTGAGCAGGCAGTTGTGCGTATCGTTCGGCGCGCAGGTGAACGTATACTTCGAGTCATAGGCCCAAAGATCGCGATAGACCTTCTCCCAATCGCGGTTGGGATAAACGCCGAGCGGATTGGTGATCGCCTCAAGCCCCCACGCCTTCGAGGTCGAAGCGACCAGCGCCCCGAATCCCGCGGCCGAAAGTCTCGCAATAAATTCGCGTCTAGTGATTTCTTTGCTCATATATATTCACCGCTGCCTTTCAGCTACTTCGTCCCCAATGACCTCAGATAAACGACGATCGCCTCGATCTCGGCGGGCGTCAGCGTACGGCGGATGATCGATCCCGCCGCGAATCCCTGCATCGTCGTTCCCCGTCTTCCGCGGGCGATCGTTCCGGTCAGATAGGTGTCGGATGCCAGGTCGAGAAATGCCTTGTTGCCGATCGCCGGCCCTTCGATGCCCTCGCCGAGAGCTCCGTGACAACCGGCGCAATTCGATTGATAAAGACGGCCGCCGAGCGCCGGGTCACCCTTGGCCCAGATCCGCGGCAGCTCGTCGGGCTTTGCCTGCACTCCGCCGCCGAGCTTGCGGATATACGCCACCAGCGCCGCGATCTCGTCTTTCGAAAAGCCGTTCTCACGCTCACCCCAGGCAAGCATCGGACGACCCGGCCGGCCCTTAACGATCGTCTGGGCGATGAATTCGTCCGAAGCGATCTCGAGGAAATCAGGATTCGTGATCGACGGGTTCGGGATGGAGTTGGCAAAGCGCATACCCTTCCCACCGGATCCATGGCACGCCGAACAAACGGCGCTGTAGACTCCTTCGCCGTCTGAGACGAATTCCCGGGCGCCGAACTTCATCGCGCGAACCCGGTCCTTGGGCAGATAAAGGTCCGGGAGCGTTTGTCTTCTCAGGGACAGGACATACATCGTCAATGTCTCGATCTTTTCCTCGGACAAGCCTAGTGCCGGCATTTGCGATCCTTTGACCGTCGAGGCCGGCGATCGAAAGTGCTGTTTCAGCCAATTCGAAAGCGATCGTTCGCCGGGCACGTTTGAAAAGTTGAGCTGGTTTGGATCCTTGAGCCCGGAAAGGGAGAGATCGACCCCGGCGTCGCCGCCGAAGTTTCCGACCTTGTGGCAACCGGCGCAGCCGACCGAGTTGAATTCTGCCTTTGCTTCGATCAACTTCGACGCGCCCATCTGCGTGTCGAGCAAGACCTTAAGTGCTGCGCGATCGACATCACTGATCTCGCGAAAGGCGTTCTTCCACACCTCATCGCTGTCCTTTTTGGCAACATGTGCCGCGTACCAATCCGCGCTGTAGCCTTTTATCCCGGTATTTGAGAGATCAGGTCCCTCCATCCCGGTGATGTTCCCGCCGACCCGAAGCGTTCCGCCCCGGCTTTCGACGCGGTGACACGCATAACAGTCGAGCCTTTCGAAAATACGACGAGCATTGGCAAGTGAATCCGAAGTCGGAACGGCGAGCGGAGTGTGGCAGGTTCCGCACCCGGCATAGGCGTATTTCGCGGGAAGCATCGGTTCGGTCCAGAACTCGACGGTCCCGTGCGCGTCCTCGCGGGTCGTCGCGAGCCCCTGTCCACCGTGGCAAACGGTGCAACCGATCTCGTTCGGCGAATGGACCACAGGTTTATGCGGGGCAGCAACCTTCAATGATGAAGAGATCTCCTCTCCGGGCGCCATTCCGACATGGCATGTGACACAACGGTCGGCTCGCTTCAGATTCGGATTGACGACCTGCCGGAAACGCATTTCAACTGCTCCGTCGGACGTCTTCGCCGAAGCCTGGATCGAATGCCATTCCTTGAAGAAATTCTCGGAGACGGCGGCCGCAACGAGCAGTATCAGGACGCCGAGACTCGAGAATAGAAGCAGGTACTTATTCTTGTTCATATCGGTGAATCAATGCGCTTGCCATTGCGAAGGTGACCAATAGAAATCCCAGTTCGGACCGCGGAAGTAAGTCCCAATGACAGTCAAAACGATGAATCCGCAAAGGAAGCAAGTGAACAGTCCGAGCGCGCCGGCTCGCGTAGAGTTGTATCGCTTAACGAGCCAGACCGAATATGCAGCGAAGATCATGGTCAGGACCGTCCCGGGATTGATCAGCGTGATGACGAGCTGCGGCACGGATGGGAACCACTCCCTGATCCAGCCGAACCGGATGGCGAATGCCTCAACGAGAATCGACGATGTGAATCCGAAGGCGATCGACCACTTCACCAGTTCCCAGCCGCCCGGCCCTCCGAACCATTCGCCGGTCCCCGCGGTTTCCCGGTCGAGAAACGGGATCAGGCCGAGTCCGATGATGCACAGCATCGGTATGCCGATACCGCCGGTGAAGGCTGAAAACGAAACGATCTCCTGAAGGCCAAGGAAATACCACGGAGCCTTCGCCGGATTCTCGGGCACCAATGGGTTCGCTAGCTCCTTGAGCGGCGCGTCCGAGACGAACGCAAGTGCCAGGCAGATCAGAACCGTGAGCATCAGGACGGCGAGTTCCGCGTAGAAAAGGTGCGGCATCGACGGCACTGTATTCTCGGGCCCTTTATCGACCGCGGACGATTTCCCCTTGACCAGTGCCGCCAACTGAAACGTCTTCTTCGGCTCCTCAGAAAAAACCGGATAAGCCTGAGTTCGTTCACCGGCGACACGATCATCGGCATCATCCGGGCGCGCGAGGCCGCCGTCCTTTCTGATCCGCCAAAAGTGAACCGCCATCAGCAAGACAATTGCGATCGGAAGGATCATGACGTGCAGAAGATAAAAGCGGATCAGCGCCTCCTCTCCGACCTTGTCCGATCCCAAAAGCAGTTCGCGCTGCAAACCGCCGATATCGACGAAGCTAGTGATCGCGATCGCGTCTGTTATCTCGCGCGGCGATTGAGCGATATTTGCGCCGATCGTGATCGCCCAGTAGGCGAGCTGGTCCCATGGCAACAGGTAGCCCGTGAATGAGAGCGCCAGCGTCACCACCAGCAGTCCCCAGCCGATGAGCCAATTGAACTCACGAGGTTTGCGGTACGCCGCGGTGTAGAACGCACGCGCCATGTGCAATATCACCGTAACGACCATGACATTTGCCGCCCACCGGTGAATGTTGCGGATGAACCTGCCGGTCGGGACCACAAAGTGTATGTCCTTGATTGATTGATACGCGACATCGGTATACGGCTTGTAATAGAACATCAGCAGCACACCGGTGATAAGTGTGATCAGAAACGCGGCGGTCGTGGCGATCCCGAGACCGGCGGTCGTTGACCAACGAAGGCTCCACAAATGTGTTCTGACGGAATGAAGGTGAAGAAATACGTTCCCGAAGATGAAGTTTGAGCGCGTCCGGTCCGTCTTTGGAATCCCGTTTCGAAACGTCACTTCATACAACCGCCGCGGAGCACTTCGCAGATTCAGCAGAAACTCGTTCAGTGCGGATGTTTGGATGTTCTTCATAGTCACACCTTCGTTCCCGCCGCAACGGTCCTTTCCTCGTCGATAACATAACCGGAACCGCTCTGGATGACTTTTACCCACGGCAGCGGCTTCGGCGCCGGTCCTTTCCGAACCGTACCGTCCGCCGTGAATCCGGAACCGTGACACGGACAGTCGAATCCGTCCCGGCTCGCTTTGACGATGCATCCGAGATGGGTGCAAACGGTCGAGATCGCAAATACCCCTTCCGTGTCGCGAAACACCGCGACATTGCGACCCGGCGGGACGAACGCCTCGCCCGGCGCAAGCGCATCGGGCAACGTCACATTGAACTTCTTCGAAGGTGATGCCGAAACCGCCGCCTTCGGCAGTTTCAGCATTCCGAACAACGAGAAGAGAAATGTCACTGCAGTTGCGGCCAGCGCAGCGATACCCAGGAAATCGCGGCGCGGTACCGGTTCCGGATCAAATCTCGAGATCTCTTTTCCGGGTTTCGTGGTCATAACATTCAAATGTTGCGCCAAACGGTCGAGAACGAAACACGTTCCATCGTGATCGCGTCTGACGGACAGCGCTTCTCGCACAGGGCGCAACGGATACAGCGGTCCTCGTCTTTGAGAATCGCCGAATTCTCCGCCGGTTCGGCATCTTCACCGAACGTTTGGTTTAGAAGGACCGAGACATCATCGACAAAGTCCACTCGGTCCAGCGAAACGATCTTCAGGCAACTGGTGGGACAGACATCGACACATCCGCCGCACAGCACGCACCGTGCGCCGTCAAAGACCGGCGTGACGCCGCAGTCAAGACAACGCGACGCTTCACAACGCGCTTGGGCTTGTTCATAACCGGACTCGACTTCGTTTTCAGGGTTCGTGAGTCTCTCTTCGGGTCTGATCACCGGAACCGGCGTGCGCCGAATGGCCTCATAGCCGCGTTCGCGGGAATACCGGTCCAAAACGATGTGTTTAGTAAGGGCATACGGCTCGAGTCGCTCGCCGGTCAACGACTCGTATATTCGCCGGGCCGCAGATTTGCCTGATGCTACAGCATCGATCAGAAGTCTGGTGCCGTGGGCCAGATCACCGGCAACAAAGATGTTCTTAGCGGTTGTCGATTGGGTCTCCGGGTCTATTTTGAGCCAGCCGTTCGGCAACCGATCGACATCCGATCCGTCAAGGAACGCCAACGATGGCGCCTGGCCGACGGCGAGCAGCACCGTATCGCATGGAACCTCGATCGTTTGGTCGTCGTCATAAAGGGGCGAAAAACGCAGTTCCGAATCAAACACGCGTAAGCATCTTCGGAATTCGACAGCCGTGACCAAGCCATTGTCATCGCGGACGATCCGCTTCGGACCCCATCCGTTCCTGCGCTCGATGCCTTCCTCGTCACCCTCGACGATCTCGATCGTGTCTGCCGGCATTTCCTCGGCGCTCTCGAGCGACACGAGAGTGACACGGGAGGTGCCCGCGAGCCGAGCGGCGGTCCGTGCCGCATCAAACGCGATCTGCCGAACGACGGTCCGCGCGACGTCGTAGGCGACGTTCCCGCCGCCGATCACGACCACTTCATTTCCGACATCGATCGGCTCTCCGAGCGAGACGGCGCGCAGCAGATCGACACCGCCATACACTCCCGGTCCGTTTTCGCCTTCGAGTCCAAGGCTTCGTGATGACTTGGCGCCGACCGCGATAAGGATCGCTTTGTAGTCTCGTTTCAGCTCCTGAAACGAAATGTCCGTGCCGACGGTCACACCGCATTTGATCTGGACGCCCAACGCCTCGATGACCCTTACTTCGTTCCGGATCAATTCCCTGGGCAGCCGATAGGCCGGCACGCCAACCGCCAGCATGCCGGCAGCAACCGGTTCGGTTTCGAAGACCGTGGGACGGAATCCGAGCAGCGCCAGATCGTGGGCGGCCGAAAGTCCCGCCGGCCCGGCACCGATAATCGCGATCCGTTCTCCATCGGCCCGCTTCAATCGACCGTCAACCGCCGAACGCAAGATCGCCGCCATTTCGTCAGCATCAGCTGCGACCGACGGCGCAAAGTTCTTAACGTTTTCCAAGACGTCCTCAGGTGGTTTCGAATCTGGTCCAAATCGGTCGCAAACGAACCGCTTCAGCGCGCGGATCGAAACCGGCCGATCCTGCCCGATATAGAAGCCATCATCATCGACCTTCGGAACTTTCCCCCGGCGGCAGGCGATCTCGCAAGGTGCGCCGCAGATACGACCGCAGATCGAAGCAAATGGATTCGGTCCGCGGGCGATCAGATAGGCCTCTTCGAAGCGGCCATCGGCAATCGCGCGAATATAACCGCGGGCGTCGGTGTGAACCGGACAGGCGACCTGGCATGAAATTAGGTCTCGATGATAGCCGTCGTCCGGGATTTGAACCTTGAGCGGCTGCATACAATTACTTGCCCTGATTGGATCGGAAAACTGCCGACAAGTTTATCGGGACCTGAGAGGGATGAATATGATTTGAATCATGTTTGAAAGAAAAAGCCGCCTGATCCAGTTCAGGCGGCTCTCTCAAATTTTCTCGATCGTTTTTAGAGATTGAAGTTAAAACTCAGGAATCCGGTAGCTTTTACTGGTTGGCCATCGCGGACGAAGGGCTTGAATCGCCACTTGCGAACCGCGTCTTTGGCAGCATTCTGAAGGAGTACCGGTCCGGACGTGTTCTGGACGGCGGCGACCTGACCGTTCTCGTCGATCAAAACTTCGACCCGCACGACACCCGTCTGGCGTATCGAACGCGCGTTCGCCGGATAGACCGGATTGCTTCGCTGGACAGCGTATTCGAGCAACGATCCGACGACGATCGAACCGTCGGAATTGGTCGGAACTGCGGGCTCGTCAGTTTTCTGCTCGACGCGTCGCTCACGACCGGGCGTCGTTTTCTCCTTCGTGGCTTGTTGCGGTTCCGGATCCTTCTTGGCGACCGTTTCTTTCTTCGGCTCCGGTTCGGTCTTTGCCGGACTGGTTTCGGCGGGTGTCGGGACCGGCTTCATCGCGACCTTTGGCTGTGAAGTTTCCTCATCTGCCGGTACCGGAAGAGTTTTGACCGGATTATTCTCGACCGTCTTAACCGGCTGTGTGATCGGCGAAGGAGTCGGGACGGCTGCATTGTTTGAGGCGACGGCAGTCGGCGAAACCGTCGTCGGTGCGGTATCACCCATCGCGTTGAAAACCGTGCTCGTCGAATTCGCGAGCATCTCACGCGAATCGGCGACCTCGTCCTGCCAACGTTTCGAATCGAAGTCGTCCCTCGCGAGCAATCCGCGGGCGTTCCCGGCCTCTTCCAGCAACGCGAACGCATTCGCGGTCTGCTTCGGATCCTTCGCGACGACCTTCGAGTCTTCGATCACTTTCTCAAGGGTTTGCCGCATGCTTTCGAGATCTGCAACGGCCAATGGATCGAGATTACGGTCGGATACCGTCAACCCCAAGGATTTGAATCGTTCCGACTGGTTTTTCGCTCCTTTTATTACTTGTCCGGCGGCTGCATAATAATTTGCCGCGGCGTTCGGCTTGCCGGTTTTGATACCGTTGAATTGATCGGACAGGAATGTTTGCGCGCGCTTGTAGTCGCCCTGTTCGAGAAAACAGTTCATGAGCAGAACATTGACAACGCCGTGAACGGTTTGATCTCCCGTTTCACGTCGAATGTTCTCAAGTTCGTAGATCGCCCCATTGTAATTCCGAACGGCGATCAAGGCCTTTGCCTTCGATATTCTGCCGCGCATGACATCACCCGATGTCGGCGTCTGCGCGTAAATTGTAAAAAACCCAAATACTACTAAAAATAACGAAGTGCAAAACCTTCTGACATTTAGCGGCATTTTCAGTCCTCCTATCGACTAAATTTCCGTAAAGGTCAAGCGAACAACAAGAAGGCTCACTTTAGACGACCTGCGATTAACCTTTCCATTATGCGATTTCGACAGTCGCGATGGCAAATACCTCGAAACCTGGTTTCGAAACCTACTTCTTCAAACTGTCGATGATTTTAAGATGGATCAAGTTTGCGTCCTTTTTTATAGCACCTTCATTTAGGGTAAGCAAACGCCTTCCTTTCATGACGATCTTACCGTCGATGACGACCGTATCCACGTCCTCCGCCTTCGTCGCGTAAACGAGATGCGAATAGACGTTGTACATCGGTGTCTGGTTCACGCTCGAGAAATCGACGATCGCGATGTCCGCCCGTTTTCCGACCTCGATCGAACCGATCATTTTTTCCAAATGAAGCGCGCGCGCGCCGCCGATCGTCGCCATTTCGAACACTTCGACGGCGGAAACGACCTTCGGATCGCCACTGAACACTTTGTGAAGTTTCGCCGCCGTGTCCATCTCCTCCCAGAGGCTGAGATCGTTGTTTGAGGCGGCGCCGTCCGTTCCGAGCCCGAGCCGCAAACCGAGTTTAAGCATCGCCGGAACCGGCGCGACACCCGCCGCGAGTTTCATGTTCGACTGCGGATTGTGCGCGATCCCAACGTCGCGCCGCTTGAGGATCTCGAGTTCCGATTCATTGGCCTGGATGACGTGAGCCGCGACGGTCTTATCGCTCAGGAATCCGATCCTCTCGACATATTCGATCGGACGCAGACCTTTGTGATTGCGCTGGATGAACTCGGTTTCAGAATTCGCTTCGGCGAGATGGATCACGAGCGGAGCATTGAGACGATCGCTGAGTTTGCGGGTCGCGATCAGGTGTTCCTGGCTGACCGTGTACGGAGCGTGCGGCGCGACCGCCGGCGTGATCAGACGATGTCCCTGCCATTTCTTGACGAACGTTTCGGTGTACCTCAGCGCGTCGTCGAACGTCTTGTTGTCGGGCGCCAGAAAATCGATCAAGGTCTCACCGAGCACGCCACGGACGCCCGCTTTCGCGGTTTCGTCGGCGACGGCGTCCTCGAAATAATACATGTCGCAGTACGTCGTCGTCCCGCCCTTGATGAATTCGGCGAGCCCGAGGCGGGTTCCTGACCTGACGAACGACTCGGTCACGTTCTTCGCTTCGGCCGGAAAGATGTACTGGGTCAGCCACTGCTGAAGATCGAGATCATCCGCGATCCCGCGGAAAAGTCCCATCGGAACGTGGGTATGGGTATTGATCAATCCCGGGATGACGACCTTGCCGGCGGCGTTCTCGACCTGCCTCGACGCGCCTTTCACCTCGCTGCGTTTTCCGACAAAAACTATCTCACCGTTCTTGACCCCGATCGCGCCGTCTTCGATCACGCGGCGGTTTGCATCCATCGTCACGACGGTACCGCCGACGATCAGAAGGTCGTATCTCGACTGAATTTTCTGGCTTAAAACTGACTGTGGAAGAACTAAGAGAAGGGCTAGTAAACCGACTGCAATAAATTTCAACTTTTCCATGACTGAATTTACTTCATAACGAATGTAAAAGGCAATCAGCGCGGAATTCTCCGTTTATGTCGGACAAATGCGACAGTATGCTTGCCAACCGGCCGAAAAGACCCGAAGATATTCGTTTTCGTGATCCGGACCGCCAATGCACACCGAACTTAAGCCGAAACTATTGACCGTGCTCGCCGCCGGATACACCCGTCAGCAATTCATTAAAGACCTGATCGCCGGAACGACGGTCGGCATCGTCGCCTTGCCGCTTTCGATCGCGCTCGCGATTGCGTCCGGAGCCAAACCCGAGCAGGGGCTGTACACGGCGATCATCGCCGGATTCGTGATCGCGGTCCTTGGCGGCAGCCGCGCACAGATCAGCGGGCCGACCGGCGCCTTCATCGTCATCATTTACGGCATCATAAAGGAATACGGTTACGACGGACTCGTGACCGCCACCTTTATCGCGGGCCTGATCCTGATCGTCATGGGACTTGCGCGAATGGGTGCGCTTCTCAAATTCATCCCGTATCCCGTGACGGTCGGATTCACCTCGGCGATCGCACTGCTGATCTTCTCGTCTCAGGTGAGGGATTTCCTCGGACTCGCGATGGATTCGGTTCCGGCGGACTTTGTCGCGAAGTGGATCGAGATCGTGAAGCATATCGGATCGGTGAACCCGTATTCGATCGCGATCGGCGGAGCGTCGCTCTTGATCATCGCGCTCTGGCCGAAGATCACGCACCGGATACCGGGAATGCTGGTCGCGATCGTGGCGACGACGATCGCCGTGAGCGCATTCAATCTGCCGGTCGAGACGATCCAGTCGCGGTTCGGATCGGTTCCGAGTTCCCTTCCTGCGCCGCATATGCCGCAGATCAGCTGGGAGCTGGCGCAGCGAATGTTCTCGCCGGCGGTGACGATCGCGCTGCTTGCCGGACTTGAGTCGCTGCTTTCGTCCGTCGTCGCCGACGGCATGCTCGGCACCCGACATCGATCCAATATGGAACTCGTCGCCCAAGGCGCGGGCAACATCGCTTCGGTCGCGTTTGGCGGACTTCCCGCGACGGGCGCGATCGCACGCACGGCGACGAACATCAAGAATGGCGGCCGGACGCCGGTCGCGGCGATCGTCCACAGCATCGTTCTGCTGCTGATACTTCTGTTCGCCGGGTCGTACGCCTCGATGATCCCGCTTGCGACGCTTGCCGCGGTGCTGATCGTCGTTGCTTACAACATGAGCGAATGGCGTGAGTTCCGCCAACTGTTCAAGGGTCCGCGAAGCGACATCGCCGTCCTGCTGATCACGTTCTTGCTCACCGTGTTCGTCGAACTAACGACGGCGATCCAGGTCGGCGTGCTGCTTGCGGCGTTCCTCTTCCTGCAGCGGATGTCGACAAACACGCAGCTTCGCGAGATCACGGATAATTTCCGTGAACGCGATGACCGCGAGGCGCGCGACATGTCGAAGGTCGAAATACCGGCCGGCGTCGAGGCGTTCGAGATCTACGGTTCACTGTTCTTCGGTGCGGTGGAGCATTTCAAGGAAGCGATTCGCCGGATCGCCGAGAACCCGAAGGTCCTGATACTCAGAATGCGCGACGTTTCGTCGCTCGACGCGACCGGCCTTCACACGCTGACCGAATTGCGCCAGGATCTCGAAGCGAAGGGCTGCACGTTGATCTTTTCCGGCGTTTCGGACCCGGTTTTCGCGCTCATGAAAAAAAGCGGGTTCGTCGCCGAGTCAGGAAAGGACAGGTTCGCGAAGGACATCTTCGAGGCGATCGAACTCGCGAAGAAATTCCTTTGAGGAATTGACCCGCGGATCACGCGAATTGCTGCATGAGAAATTTGCCCGCGAAATACGCCAAATACGCGAAAGAGACCCAGGAAACAGCGTCAACTTTCGCGTGATTCGCGTGATTCGCGGGCAAACTCTTTCACCCGATTCGCGGGCAAAATC
>JAKOSS010000101.1 GCA_029777145.1 Acidobacteriota bacterium
AGAAAACGCATCACCGGGTTCGCGCCCTCGGCGTGGATCTTGCCGCCGAGCAGCATCGTGCACAAGACGGGGACGAGCGTGACGGCGATGATCGTCGCCGCGACCATCGCGAACGTCTTCGTGAACGCGAGCGGATGAAACAGCTTTCCTTCCTGACCGACGAGCGCGAACACCGGAACGAACGCGAGGATGATGATCGCCATCGAGAAGAAGACCGGGCGCCCGACGACGCGCGTCGATTCGAGAATGCTCGCCCGCACTTTCGCGCGGTCTTTGGAATCGATCTTGTTGACCTCGATCGATCTGAACGCATTCTCCGTAACGACGATCCCGGCATCGACCAGAACGCCGATCGCGATCGCGATGCCCGCGAGCGACATCAGGTTCGAGCTGATGCCGGCGAAATGCATGAAAAGAAACGAGATCAGCACAGCCAGCGGTAGCGGGATCGTGACGATCAGGATCGAACGGAAGTGCGCGAGGAAAATGATATGGGCGAGCGTTACGAGAATGAGTTCCTCGATCAGCGCGCGTTCGAGCGTTCCCGTCGCTCGATCGATCAGCTGCGTCCGGTCGTAGAACGGGACGATCGTCACGCCGGCCGGCAATCCGGCCTTGAGTTCATCAAGTTTGGCCTTGACGCCGTCGATGACCTCAAGCGCATTCGCGCCGTAACGCGCGATGACCACGCCGCCGACCGCTTCCGTTCCGTTCTTGTCGAGCGAACCCGTGCGGAAGGCGTTTCCGATCTTCACGTCGGCGACGTTCTTGATGAAAACCGGTGTCCCGGTGCTCGAGCCGACGACGATGTTCTCGACATCCGCGACCGACTCAACGAGCCCGATACCGCGAACGACGGCCCATTCGCCCGACTGTTCGACGACGTTCCCGCCGACGTTGTTGTTCGAGCGTTCTACAGCCTCGACGACCGCCGATAACGGTAGTGAGTATCCGCGCAAACGGTCCGGATCGACGTCGATCTGGTATTGCTGGACAAAGCCTCCGACGGATGCGACCTCGGCGACGCCCGGCACGGAATTCAGTTGGTATCTGACGAACCAGTCCTGGATCGAACGCAGGTCGCGAAGGTTCATCGAATCGGACTCGACGGTGTACCAAAAAACCTGTCCGACGCCCGATGCATCGGGCCCGAGCGTCGGCGTCACGCCAGCCGGCAACTGCGTCTGAACGAGATTGAGGCGTTCGAGGATCCGCGTCCGCGCCCAGTAAAGATCGATGTTGTCCTCGAAGATCACGTTGACCATCGAGAAACTGAATGCTGAACTCGCGCGGACCGTTCGGACGCCGGGAAGTCCTTGCAGGTTCGTCACCAAGGGATAGGTGACCTGGTCCTCGACCTCCTGCGGCGATCGGCCGGCCCAGTCGGTGAAAACGATTATCTGGTTGTCCGAAAGGTCGGGGATCGCGTCGATCGGCGTGCGCAGCAACGCCCAGTATCCCGCCGCCGCCAGCCCGATGTAGATCAGGACGACGACGACGCGATTGCGCATTGACCATTCGATGAGCCAGTTAATCATGGGTCATTTGGGAATTCGGATGTGGGAATGCGGATTTCGGATGTTGCTTCGGCCCAACCCAATCCGCAATCCCAAATCCCGAATCCGAAATTCTATTCGACTATCACTTTCCCCTTCATCATTTCCATTCCGCAGTTGAACTGCAGATCGCCGGATTCATTCGGCGTGAGTTCGACCAGCACCGGCTGGCCGACCGGGAGTTCCTTCTTGATCCCGAGGTTCGGGAAGACAAGTTCGTCGCCGC
>JAKOSS010000884.1 GCA_029777145.1 Acidobacteriota bacterium
CCGGGATGCGCCTTCGAGACCGCGGTCATCAGCCAGATGTCGGTTCCGGTCGTCCGGAGTTTGTCGAGCGAATAAACGTACGAATCGGGGCTCTCCATCTGGTAGACAAACAGCCATTCGGTCAGGTCGTCCTGCCGGAAATCAGCGGGAAGGATCTGCATGTCCATCTTTGAATCGCCGTAGTACCCGCCCTGATAACCGTCGTCGCGGCCGTCGCTGAAGCGACCGGCAAACGCCGACTGCCGCTGGGTCTTGAGCGCCTCGCGCTGGCCATTAGTTAGTTGTTTGCCGACCGTTCGTTCGGCAAGCGCGATCAGATCGGCATCGGAAATGTCGACCGGAACCTCAAGATTGTAGCTCTGCGACGTTTCTTCATCCCAAACATACAGCGTCAGTTTGTTCGGATCCGGCGGAGGCGTCGGGGTCAATGTCGGCTCAGGAGTGGTTTCCGGATTCTTTCCGATCTCGATCTCGAGTTTGCGCTTGTCTTCTTTGTCGAGGGCTTCCTTTTCATACTTGTCGAGAAGCCATGTGTAATCGACGATGTCCTGTCTGAAATCGGTGCCGCTGCGGTAGGCGATCGCCTGCGCCAGTTCGTGAAGCCTCTCCGCCGGCCGAAGCCTGTATTTGACAACCCCGAGCAGCCGGTCCGCATCCGCCGCATAATGACCGCCCTTCGACGTGACGACCTGAAGCGCTTGGTCGGCCTCGGCATAAAGCGCGTTCGATTTGATCTCATTGCCGCTCAAACTCGCCGCTCGGATCAATGTCCGGCCGACGAGATACTCCGACAACTCCTGCCAGGGCGAGTCGGAATCCTTCGAGATGTCATCGAATCCTCGGCGCGCGGTGGTGAAGTCGAGTGAGTAAAATTGCGCGGCCGCAACCTGATAGGCGCGGTCTTTTCGGAGCCATTCAGCCATTTCCGCGGACGGTGCCGCCGGGATCGATTTTCCGACCGAGCAGTTCGTGAACACCTGATCCTGGGCGTGAACCCAGTCCTTGACGTCCTTGTCGTCAGAGCCGTACGACGCGCTGCGTTCCGAAAGCGTCTTGGCCGCCGTTTCAAACGCGTTTTTCGTACAGTTGGGGAAGAAGTCGTAGCCGCCCCAGGAACGTTCGGTGTAAATTTCCGGCACTTTTTCTTCGGATCCGAGAACCGATTTCCGTTGGGAGAGCCATGCCTTGACGGCGGTCTCAAGGTCCTTCGTATCGTCATCGGTCCGGCGATTGATCTCGGCCTCCCAGATTCGGATGAGGTCCTTTTGCTCCGGATCGGAGAAGCCGCCGCCAGTCAGGTAGCGGTAAGCGGCCAGCAGAAGCGAACGCCGGTATGTGGGTTTGACGATCCCGAGCCTGCCCGCCGCAAAATCACGGTAGGGCGATTCCGGAGCGCTGTTCACGTCGAAAACAGGCGACGTATATCCCGGTCCGCACGCTAGGACGGACTGCATAAGAACCGCGCCGAGAACGATTGCCGAAAAGACTGAACTGAACTTATTCATGGAATTACATGCGATCAGTGATCAATTGTCTCCGAACCAATACGGCGTTTCCGTGGTCCAACTCGAACTCGGATAACGCTTGTGCAGCAGATCGAATGCCGCCTTTGAAAACTTGCCGGTCTGCGCGTCGGTGCAGCCGTAACGCGTCGATCTGACCGCAAAATGAAGAATTTCCGGGGTCAGCGGATGACGCGGATTGGCGTTGGCGAACTCGACCGCGCGCCGCGCGAGCATCGTCGCACCGTTTCCGAGATCGACGATCTGCTTCGTTTCGCGGGCGGCCGCGGTCTTCTGCGCTGCTGTCAAAAAGTCAGGATAAGAGTCGGGATA
>JAKOSS010000885.1 GCA_029777145.1 Acidobacteriota bacterium
CGGTTTCTCCTCCAATTTGATCTTCATCAACAAACGAAGAGCGAATTGTCAATAATCACCGTCAGCTTATCACTGGCAGGGAGAAACCGTCTTTATTACATCAAGCGTCCCGCTTGCACGAGCGCGCAAGCGCGAGCGAATTTACAGCCGCGGATTGCGCGGATGACGCCGATCAAGCCGGGTTTTTCCGTGCGATACGCCAGGAGATCTCAATGGTGGTCGCAAGTATGGATCGATTGGACAGATGGGAAACGCCGTTCTTCGAAACTGAGTGGCCGAGCGTGCGGCTCCTTGCATCTGCGTCATCAACAAAGGTTGTTGTCGCTCCACACGGAATCGATTCGTATCCCAAGTTTCTCATTGATTTTGGTCGATCGCTCCTGTTCAGATCGTTCGATGAAGGCTGTGCCTTGGGATTCGAATACGACGTTGAAACGTCTGAGCACGGATGCAGTTTTGTGTGACCGGACTCAAAATGGATCAAATCGTATGCTTCGTGCCACGATCCGTTCGGGGAAGGGAATCTTGTTCACTATTTGATCTATGGCGGAGACAACATTGTCGAGGTGATCACGAAAGAAGTTCCCGTGATCACACAGATCGATCGATCGACCGCCCTCGCGTTTGAAACTCTTATCTAAGAGCGAGATTCGGTCGTACAAATTGCGGTTAAAGTTGACACGAGTGTAGCCATGTGGCTACACTCCTTCTTGTGTTTAAAATCCTCAAAACCTCAGAATTTGCACAGTGGATCGACAGACTTCGGGATGTTAAGGGGAGGGCGAGAATACTCGTACGGATCCAAAGACTGGCGGATGGCAATCCCGGGGATTCGAGATCTATCGGTGAAGGAATTCACGAGCTGAAAATCGATTTTGGCCCCGGCTACCGGGTCTACTTCCGCAATTTGGAACGCACGGTCATCATCCTGCTCGCGGGCGGTGACAAGGACTCTCAAGATCGCGACATCAAATTTGCAAAAGAGATTTCAAGGAGGATCGATGGAAAAGAATCGCAAAGATAAATTAACAAGATTCGATGTTTCCGAGCATTTGCGGACACCTGAAGAAATGGCCGCGTATCTTGAGGCGGCAATCGAAGAGGCCGGTGGAGACGCGAACTTCGTTGCGCGGGCCCTCGGCGATGTTGCGCGGGCGAAAGGGATGACGCAGGTCGCCCGAGACTCAGGTCTGTCGCGCGAAAGTCTATATAAGGCTCTTTCAGGCGATCGGGCGCCGAGTTTCGAGACGATATTAAAAGTGATCAGGGCTCTGGGTCTGAAGTTGCATTTCGACGCTGCATGAAACCATTGGTGCAGATGACTCGAGTCAGTATGGAACTCTCAAGAGCGTGCGGTGTACGCGATTTTTCGATAGCACCATATGGAGCGGAGCGGAATATGGTGATTGCGGGCATTTACGAAATCTAGCGTGTGAAACATGCGTCGTCGGATTCGCGTGTTTCACACGCTCGCTGGCTTACGGATACGATCAAACCAGGTTCGGCTTCGCCTTCACCTGTTGCTATCGCAACGGCGGGTCATAATGAGTTCGGTCATCTCGGACCATTCCTCGGTTCACACGATCCTGTGTCAGTCCGGCGCGCCGCGAGTTCGTTGTATAATGTATGCGGAAAGTCTCGCAACACAGGCGTGGCAGCAAGTGTCAAGATGAGTGAAGACCTGGAAATCAAGGTATCCCATAACAGGGAAGACGAGGAACCTGAGGCGAAAGCTCGGTGGTTTCAGTCATTGACGCTGACAGAGCGAATGGAGATGCTGTGTTCATTTACAGACCTGATTTTGGCCAACAATCCAACAATCGCGGACAGAAAAGATGATCAATCGGCTTCTCGACGTGTTCGAGTCGTTTCAAAAGCACGAAGTTAAGTACGTCGTGTTGGGGGGAATAGCGGCCGTGTTGCACGGCGTCCCGCGCGCGACTTTCGATCTTGACGTTCTGATTGAAGCCTCAAGAGATAATGCGAGTAGTCTTTTGAAGGCGCTTCTGGAAGCGAATCTCGCCTCGGCGGCCCTAATTACGACCGACGAACTCCTTGCAAATGAGATAACTGTCTTCAAGGATCGTGTGAGAATCGACGTACAGACCTCAACACCCGGACTCGAATTTGCCGATGCTTGGAATAACCGGATAAAGATGAGTTATCAGAACCAGGAATTCTACGTCGTTTCAAAAATCGATCTTATTTCATCAAAGGTCGCGGCAGGACGCAGAATCGATCTTGAAGATGTGAAGTTACTTTCAGTTGATCACGACTCGTAGGTTGACTCAGCAGATCAAACTACTGTGTTGCAGTCGAAATCCGCAATCCCGATCCCACAATCCCCAATCACCCGGCCGCCTAATGTGGCGGGCCCATCTTGGAATTCGGAATTCGGATTTGGGATTGCGGATTTCTCCGATCGCAAATCGAAAATCGCAAATGAGGACTCCGCCTGAAGGCGGGACTCCAAACTACATCCCAAATCCCACATCCCAAATCCCACATCCCAAATCGCAAATAGCACCGGGTTCTGTCACAATCCCTCACATATGAATAGGGCAGTAATTCTTTCCGTCGCATTGATCGCTTTTTCGATGAACCTCTTTTCGCAGGATTCCGTAACGAACGCGGTCCGTGATTATCGCCGTGCGAACGAGCATCGATTGCTGCGCGAGTTCGTCGATCTGCTTTCGATCCCGAACGTCGCCGCCGACACCGAGAACATCAATCGCAACGCCGATTACATCGTCCGCGAACTCGAAAAACGCGGTCTCAAGCCACGACTTCTGAGGGCCGCCGATCCGAAAGCGCCGCCGGTCGTTTACGGTGAGTATCCGACGCCGGGCGCGAAACAGACGGTGATCTTCTACGCGCATTACGACGGCCAGCCGACGGACCCGGCCGCCTGGAAAGACACCGAGCCGTGGAAACCGGCACTGCGCACGGCGCCGTTCGAGAAGGGCGGAAAGCTCATCCCGATGCCCAGCGACAAGGATGCGATCGATTCTGAATGGCGGCTTTACGCGCGTTCGGCATCGGATGACAAGGGCGGCGTTTTCGCGATCGTCACCGCGCTCGACGCGCTGCGAGCGAAGGGAATCACGCCGACGGTCAACATCAAATTTGTCTTCGAAGGTGAGGAGGAAGCCGGATCCGCGCATCTCGGCGAGATCCTCGCGGCGAACCGCGAACTGCTCAAAGCGGATGCGTTCATCGTCTGCGACGGCCCGACGCACCAGTCGGGGCGCAAGCAGCTCGTTTTCGGCGTCCGCGGCATCATTTCGGCCGCGCTCACGCTGTACGGAGCCAATCGGTCGCTTCACAGCGGTCATTACGGAAACTGGTCGCCGAATCCGGCGCTGACGATGGTCAGGCTGCTGGCCTCGATGAAGGATGCGAACGATCGCGTCACGATCCCCGGCTGGTACGACGATGTCGAGCCATTCGGACCGGCCGAGCTCGCCGCGATCAAAGCCGCGCCGCAGTATGACGAGGAACTCAAGAAACAGCTCGGGCTGGTTCGTACGGAAGGAACAAACTCGTTGCTTGAATCGATCGCGTTGCCGTCACTCAATATCAACGGGATCAAGAGCGGCGACGTCGGCGCGCTCGCGCGGAACGTGATCCCGTCGACTGCGGAAGCGGCGCTCGATCTGCGGCTCGTGAAGGGCAACGACACCAGGCGGCAGGTCGAAAAACTCAGGAAGTATATCGAGAGCAAGGGCTTTTACGTCATCGACCGCGACCCGACCGACGCCGAACGCCTGAAATATCCGTTGATCGCGACACTGGTTCCAGGGAACGGCTACAACGCCCAGCGGACGCGCCTGGACCTACCGATCTCGAAGATGGTGATCGCCGCCGTGAGCCGGCAGTCGAAGGAGGCGCCCGTGATCATGCCGACGCTCGGCGGAAGCCTGCCGCTTTCGATCATCAGCGAAACGCTTTCGGTTCCGACGATCACCGTGCCGATCGCGAATTACGACAACAACCAGCACGCCGAGAACGAAAATATCCGGCTCCGGAATCTATGGGAAGGGATCGAGGTCTTCGGGGTGCTGATGACGATGGGGCAGTGAGCGGCCCATTTTCGATTTTCAATTTGCGATTTGCGATTGCACAAAAGCAAAATTTGCTCACTGCTCACTGCTCACTGCTCACTGCTCACTGCTCACTGCTCACGACTTGGTCGTTGATATATCGACCTTGATCGAGCGCCACTTGCCCTGGCGGAAGCGCAGCATCGACAGCACGCATCTTGAAAAGTGCCCGCAGAGGATCGCGAGCCAGATGTGCCACGGCTGGAGCGTCGAGGTTTCGCGGACGACGAAGCAGATCCCGAGCGGGATCACGACCTGCGAGATGATCGAGATATAAAGCGGTCCTTTCGTGTCGCCCGTTCCCTGAAGCCCGCCGGTGTACGTCAGCGCGACCGAGACGAACAATCCTGAAACACTCAGAAACCGCAGCAGCTGTGTGCCGATCTCGAGCACCGCCGCGTCTTTCATTCCGAACAGTCCAAGCAACTGCGCCGGGAAGAAGAAGAAAAAGATCCCGACGAACGTCGCGACGATCAGGCCGAATTTAGCGGCGACATGCACCGCCTCGTTCGCGCGATCCGGTTGTTTTGCTCCGAGGTTCTGGCCGGCGACCGCCGCCGCGGCTTGAAGCAGACCGAACGATGTCCAGGTAATGAGCGAGAAGAGCTGCGTATAAGAAACCGCGTATGCCGCCTGTGCCGCCGCGCTTTCAGCGAGCGAACCGATGAACGCCAGCATGAGAACGCCTCCGACGTTCATCGCGATCCCCTGAAATCCCGCCGGCAGTCCGAACTTGAAAAGTTTCCTGATGACCGAAAGATCCGGCATGTAACCGTGCGGATGTCGGAGCGAGAGCACCCAGTTTCCGCGGATGAGATTCCACAGCGAGTAGATCGCGACGATCCCCGACGCGATGCTCGTACCCATCGCGGCGCCTTTCGTGCCGAACGCGGGGATCGGACCGAAGCCCCGGATCAGGATCACGTTGAATGTCAGATTGAGGACCGTCAGCATGATCGCGATCCGCATCGGGGTCTTTGCATCGCCGGCCGAACGCAACGCGCCGCCGATCATGAAAAACATCATCATCCCGATGCTGAATCCGAACATGATTCGCAGGAACGGCAACGCCTCGGCCTGAACGGCCGCGCTCGCGTTGACGAGATTTAGCAGGTAAGGCGATGCGAAATATCCGACCGGAGCGATGAATCCGAGAGTGATCAGGATCGCCGTCAGGAATCCCTGATAGAAGGTCCGGTCGACCTTTTCGCGCTCGCCCGCGCCGGTGAAGCGCGAGATCATGATGTTCATCCCGATGAAGATCGACGAGACGAAGACGACGACAACGAGAAAGATCTGAAAGCTGACGCCGATCGCCGCGTTGCCCTGATAACCGACCAAATTCCCGACAAGGATATGGTCGACGACGCCCTGCAGTCCGCCGACCGCGTTCGTGAGCATCGTCGGCCACGCGAGTTTCCAGACGGCGGGGCCGAGCGGGCCTTCGATGATCGAACGGTCGTACTTCGGCTTCGCGGACTCTTTGCCCGAATCCGCCTCATTGGCATCCTTATTTTCTTCCGATTTCATGCGGCAATCAGCTGATGCGTAAGTATAGCTAATCGCGGCCGATTCGTCATTTGTGCGCAATATGTGGCAAGTCTGTTCGGGATTGAGAAAATCCGACACACCCGCGGCGTGTCACCCGTTGTCGCCGGCTGCCGATAAGTGTCGCACCATCAACGGTTTAGACGAATCGCGGCGAATGGCATCGGCGTTGCAATCACAACGGCGCCGACGCGTTCGCGTAGGCCAGATTTTGAGCCAGTAAGGGAGATTTTCATCATGAAAAGCAAGTTTGCATTGTTAGGGGCGATGATCCTGAGTTTGATCATCGCCGGTTCGGCTTTTGCAGGGACTGCAGGTCCCGGCAAAAAGACGACGACCAAGGCGTCGACGACTTCCGTCAAGACGGCCCGCAAGGCGAAACCGCGGAAGAGGAAGCTGCGAAAGCACCGGCGAATTCGGCGGGCGAGGAAAGCCACTCGTTTGAAGGAGGCGAAAAACAAGTAGCCTGACCGTTCGCAAACACAGTACTGAACAATCCCGAAGGCGTCGCGATCAATTCGCGGCGCTTTTGATTTGCATCGGGAGCGCACTTTACGGAGGCGTGGCAGTTTTGTCACATGTGTTCAATTCGGTCACAGAGGATGCGTGGCGTGAAAAAGTGTGTTACCGATGTAACTCATGTGATTGCAACAAATAGACTCGATGCGACGCGTGGCACGAAGCTTGCCAAGAGAAGTGCAGGGCCGGTCAGTCGAGGGGGATCGGCCCCCGGGGGCGCCCGGAATTGAAGGACCGGGCGTTCCAATCATCGAGCAAGGGCAGGCTAAAACGGGCAAGGTGGGTCAAATGGAGTGTCGATTTGGGACCCACAGTTGGAAGGGCGCGAGTCTTTGGACGGAACTCGCGCCTTACGACTAAATGGCCATGAATACGGATAGACAACAGCTCAAGGAGATCGTTTGGCGGGTGCTTCTCGTATCGGGGATCATCGGCTTTTTGGCGTATGGCGTCGCGATCTACTTTTCAAAGCCGACCATCGAGACGATCACGACTCAGGCTCCGCATCGCGCTGACGACAACCGGCAGGCGCAGGACGTGAAATATCACAGCGGCAAGACGCGCTAAGCGTCGCTGCGGGAATCTCCGCCGATCTCAAAGCGATCCATCATTCGATACAGCGTTCGACGATCGATCCCCATCACGGTAGCTGCCTTCGATCGGTTTCCCTTTACTTTTTCAAGAACATGGATGAGGTAGCGCTTTTCGAGTTCGTCGAGACTCGGCAGTCCCTCGAATAGTTTTCCGTGGTGATCGCGAGAGCCGCCGCTGTCGGCGTCGTGCGAAATGACCTTCACCGGCAGATCTTCAGCGGCGATGCGGTCGCCGCGGGCGCGAAGCGCGGCATATTCGATCGCCGATTCGAGTTCACGCACATTTCCTTTCCAATCGTACGCCAGCATCGCGTTGATCGCCGAAGTCGTGAAGCGCAGCGATTTCCGACCGACGATCTCGCGCGCCTTTTGCAGGAATCGTTCGGCGAGCAGCGGAATATCGTCGGTCCGGTCGCGAAGCGGCGGAACGCGGAGCGTGACGACGCTCAGCCGGTAGAAAAGATCCTCGCGGAAGTTGCCGTCTTCGACCTCGCGTTCGAGATCGCGGTTTGTCGCCGCGATGATCCGCGCATCGACGCGACGCGTCTGGTTTGACCCGACGCGCCTGATCTCGCCTTCCTGGAGCGCGCGCAGGAGTTTGACCTGCATCTGATGCGAGGTCTCGCCGATCTCGTCAAGGAAAAGCGTTCCGCCCTCGGCTTCTTCCCAGAGTCCGCGCCGATCGCCCGCGGCGCCGGTAAATGATCCCTTCATATGTCCGAAAAGTTCGGCCTCGAGCAGCGTTTCGGTAAGCGCGCCGCAATTGACGGCGACGAACGGGCCTGAGCTCCGCGGTGAATTTTCGTGGATCGCGCGGGCAACGAGTTCCTTTCCGGTTCCGCTTTCGCCGAGGATCAGTACCGTCGACCGGGTCGGTGCGACCCGCGCGATCTCTTTGTAAAGCTCGATCATTTTCGGCGAACTGCCGACCATCATGCCGTTGACGATCGTCTCCGGCGGCACGCCCGGTTTGGGCTTCGATTGCTCCAGCGCCCGGCGCGTCGTCTTGATGATCTCGTCGACCTTGAAGGGCTTCGAGATGAAGTCCCAGGCGCCTTCGCGCGTCGCCTGGACGGCCGATTCGAGCGATCCGAAACCGGTCACGAGAATCACCGGCGACCGGTCGCGAAGCCGTTCGAGAAGATCGAGTCCGGACATGTCGGCTTCGAGGTTGATGTCGCTGATCACAAGGTCGAACCGCTCCGATTCGGCGAGCGAGAGCGCGTCGGACGGTGTCTGCGCGGTCCGGCAATTCCAACCCTCGCCCGACAGGATCTCGCCGAGCAATTCGCAGGAGGCGCGGTCATCATCAACTACCAGAATGCTTTTCATGATCAGATAATTCCGAGATTAACGCTTTTTGCGTTCAAAAGAGAAGCGGCCATCCGGAACGCGGGTTCGTCCGGTTCCGAAACGGCCGCCACAATCGCGGTACGTCAAGCGTCAGTTTCTGACGGTGACGAAGCGGGTCTGTCCTTTGCGGCTGACGAGCAGCAGGGCCGAGCCGGCCTTCGATCTTCCGAGCGCTCCCTGCATATCGGCGATCGTCTTGACCGCCTGACGGTTGACCTCGACGATCAGGTCTCCCGGCGCGATGCCGGCGTCGTCCGCCGGGCTTCCGGGCTGGACGTCGGTCACGAGGAGTCCCGTTTGTCCGTCGAGTCCAAGCTCGGCCGCGGCATGCGGCGTCAGCGGTTCGATGGACATGCCGAGTTTCCCGTTCCCGGTGTCGGCGTTCGCCTTCGGGTTGTCGGGCGACTCGTTCTTCGCGTGGAACTCACCGAGCGTCGCGGTCGCCGAGACCTCGCCGCCGTTGCGGATGATGCCGATGGTGACCGCCGTTCCGGGCGCCGTCTGGGCGACCTTGTTTCGGAGTTCGTTGCCGTCGCTGATGATGTTTCCGTTGAGTTTCGTGATCACGTCGCCCTGTTTGATGCCCGCCTTTTCGGCCGGGCTTCCCTGCGTGACAGTGTTCACGACGACCCCGCGGACTTCCTTCAGCCCGAAGTTCTCGGCGAGGTCCGAGGTCACGTCCTGGATGCCGATCCCGAGCATGCCGCGATGGACCTTGCCGTCCTTGAGGATCTGATCGGTGACCGACCGTGCCATATTCGACGGGATCGCGAAGCCGATGCCGATGCTGCCGCCGGACGGCGAAAGGATCTGCGAATTGATTCCGATCAGTTCGCCGTTCGTATTGACCAGCGCGCCGCCCGAATTTCCCTGGTTGATCGGCGCGTCGGTTTGCAGAAAGTCCTCGAAACTGCCGTCGGAAAGTCCGGTTTGACGACCTTTCGCCGAGATTATGCCGCTGGTCACGGTCTGCCGCAGGCCGAGCGGATTCCCGAAGGCGAGCACGACGTCGCCGACGCGGACCTTGTCCGAATCGCCGAGCGTCAGCGTCGGAAGGTTGTCGGCCTCGATCTTCAAAACGGCGAGATCGCTCGCCGGATCGGTTCCGACGATCTTGGCTTCGAACGTCCTCTTGTCGGGCAGGTCGACCTTGACCGTCTGCGCGCCGTCGACGACATGGTTGTTGGTCAGGATCGTGCCGTTCGACTCGATGATCACGCCCGATCCGAGCCCGCGTTCGACCTGCGGCGCTTGGTTCATCTGCGGCACGCGGCCGCCGAAAAATTGCCGCATCAGATCGTCGTTGAAAGGCATTTGCTGCGCCTGCGGCGTGACCTTTCGCTCCGAGCGAATGGTCACGACGGCCGGTTCCACCTTGTCGACGAGATCGGCGAACGAGACGACCGGCAGCGTCGAGCCGACGCCGTTCAATGCCGGCAGTTGGTTCGATTCCGACAGCGCGTTCCGCACCGTCTGGCCATGCGACGGCATCACGAGGCCGGCGATAAGTATGACGGCGAACATCACGCCGACGAGCCCGGCGCCGATGATCTGCAGCGGATACCGCCTCATGGCGAGCAACAGCCGCCGTTCAATTCTTTTGGATACGAATACTCGATTCATATTCTCCTCCCTTGTTCAATCTGAATATTGCTGGAATCCGTTGGATTCATCATGCAAACATGATGTTCAATCGGCGTGCCAGATCAAATCCATGAAAATAAACGAGTTATGTGGATAGGAAGGAGAATGGGGTGTGGCGTTTTTGCAACACCGCGCGAAATTGTCACGGATCACGCGGCGAACTTGTTCGGGCGGTCGGATCAGTTTACGAACCGGCCCGACTGCAGCAGGTCATTGAAATCCGACGGTTTCGGCGGAACGTTGTAAACGAACGACTCATACCGCGTGCGGAAGTCCTCGAACATCAGGTCGTAAGTCGCAAATAGACGGTCGATCGCGCCGCTCAGCGTGTTCGATCCGACGGTTTTGAGCGCGGCTTCGGAGATCAAGGCGGCCCGCGCCGAATCTTCCGCGACGCGCCGGATCCCGGCGGCGAATCCTTCGGGCGTCGCCTCGACCAGTTCCGAATTGCTCTGGTCCGCATAATCACGGATCCCGCCGCTGTTCGGCGCGACGACGGGAACGCCGGACGCCATCGCTTCGAGCACCACGTTCCCGAACGGTTCGCGCGGGTTCGGATGGATGAAGACATCGGCGTTGGCGTAGTAATCGGCGAGCTTTTCCTTGTCGAGGTGGCCGATCAGCACGATCTTTCCGGGAAATCTGTTCTCAGTTTGTTCGGCGATCCACCCCGCGCGCGGTCCGGCGCCGGCGACGAGAAGCCGGTAATCGCGTTCCTGATCCTTCGCGAGCAATTCCATGATCTCCGGGAGGATCTTGATGTTCTTCTCGTCCGAGATCCGGGTGGACGTCATCAGCACCACCGAATCGGCGGGAATTCCATAAGCCGAGCGCATCTCCGCCCGAACCGTCCCGCTCCGGCGATCGGGACTGAACTTGGCCGCATCGACGCCGCGCGGGCAGATCTGGATGCGCTCACTGAAAGGAACTGTCGGCGCGCGGAAAAAATTCCAGCAAGTGTTGAAGAAGTAGTTCGACCGGCGCGGATTGTGCTCCTTGCGCGTCGCTTCGTAAAGCTCTTCGGCGACGAACGTCGAATTCGCGATGTAGAAATCGAACATCGGAAGATTGTAGTTGCCGAGCAGACGCCGCGAGAACCACCGTCCGAGCTTTCCTTTCGAGACAAACGTCGAGACGATCGTGTCGAGCCTCTCGCCGGTGAAATATACGAGCATCGGCCGTTCGAGCCGTTTGAAATAACCTTTGCGGATGATGCCGGCCAGCAGCGTCAGCGAGTAATTGTCGTAGATCTCGATCATGTCCGGCATCTCTTCGAGGAGAATCTTCCGGATCGGCGTCCCGCCCTGAATATACTGCCACGGCAGCATCAGCCGGTAGCGTTTGTCGACGACCGGCGACTGGCGAGCTTCGACGAAATAGATCCGGCCGAATTCGTTGACGTCTTCGACGCGGCTCGTCTCGCCCGGGACGATCAGCCGAACATGACGCCGGTGGCGCTCGGCGGCCGCCAGCAGATTGTTGTAGTTCGTGCTGACGCCTCCGGAATTCTCGTGGTAATAGTTCGTGATGTGGACCGATTTCAACGGCTTGTTGGACATTACAGAATTCTCCGCAGGGGCTGGATAAATTTTACTTATTAAACTCCAGTCTGACTAATCAGCCGCTTGATACTTCGAAAAAAAATCCAAGTTCATCCTACACCTCATTGACGGTCGCTTTGCGTTCAACCTTGTTCCAGCCGACGACGACGCCTTTCAGCGCGACCGCGATCGATCGCACCATCACCGAATACATAATCTGCCGGTAGCCGAAACGCTGGATCGGGAGCCAAACGAGCAACGAACGCTTCTCGTCGCGCTCGAAGGCGAATCCGACGGCCGCCGCGGCGATGTCGACGATCAGAAAGAACGTGTAATAGAAGACCACCGCCGTCATGTACGGAGCGATGAATTCCTTCGGATGTTCAAGCCGCTGGATGACATAGCCGGCGACCGTCCAGACGAACATCAGGTCCATGAGCGGCGATACGAGCGGAAAAAGGATCTGGAAGATCCAGACGTTCGGCATCGCCACGAGGCCCAGCGCCCCGAACTTGCGTTTGAGAAGCGCGCGCCGGTGCTTCCACATGCATTGGAGCGTCCCGAACGACCATCTGAACCGCTGCTTCGCAAGGCCGCGAAAGGTGTCGGGCGCTTCGGTGTAGGCGATCGCGCGGTCGGCGTACTCGACGCGGAATCCGAGCATCCGGACCCGAAGCGTCAGATCCTGATCTTCCGCGAGCGTGTTCGATTCGAATCCGCCGGCTTCCTCGAGCGCCGATCGCCGCCACGCGCCGACCGCGCCCGGTACCACGGTGATCGCGTTCAATCCGGCGAACGCGCGACGGTCGAGGTTCTGCGAAGTGATGTACTCGAGCGCCTGCCACTTCGTGATCATGTTGAGCCGGTTGCCGACCTTTGCGTTGCCGGCGACGGCGCCGACCTCCGGATCGGCGAAGGGTGCGGCGAGTTCCGCGATCGTTTGCGCCGCGAACACGGTATCGGCGTCGAGCCCGATAATGATCGTGCCGTTCGCCCGCTTGAGTCCGTACTTCAGGGCGTTTGCCTTGCCGCCGTTTGGCAGCGAGTAAAGCGAGACCCGAGGCTCGGAAGCGAACGTGCCGCGAACGACGTCGCTCGTATCGTCGGTCGAACCGTCATCGACGACGATGATCTCGAAATTTGGATAATCGGACCTCAGAATGCTTCGGATCGTCTTCTCGATGACCTTCGATTCGTTGAACGCGGGCACGATGACTGAGACGAACGGCCGGTCGGCGAGCGGCGGGATCGATCGTCGGCGCCGCCGGAATGCCAGCATGGCAATGATCAAAAGCCGTGCGGTTCCGAGCACGATCCCGAGCCGGAACAACCATTTCATCGCCCGGTCAAAGAACCAAAACAGCGAGAACGCGACGCCGTCCGCCCGCGTCAGAGTCTGTTCGCCGGCCGCGACCGGAGGCATCGTCTTGTCGCGTGAGAGTCCGGCGAGTTCCGAAACCGTGACGAACTTGTAGCCTTTCGCGCGGAGCGTATCGATGATCTTCGGCAGCGCTTCGAGTGTCTGCGAGCGGTCGCCGCCGCCGTCGTGGAGCAGGACCACCTGCCCGCGGACGTCTTCGTCCGTCGTCTGGTTCGTGATGCCGTCGATGGTGCGCTGCGCGATGACGTCCGCGCCGGGAGTCTGCCAATCGTCCGGATCGATGTGGAGCCCGACGGTGATGTATCCGAGTTTTTTGGCTTCGACGATCGGATCGACCTCGTCCGACGTCTGCGGTTCGGCGTCGCCGAAATACGGCGCGCGGAAAAGAGTCGTCGAACGGCCGGTCACCGACTGGATGAGTCGCTCGGTGGCATTGATCTCGACCGCCGACAATCGGCGCGGGATCTCGCCGAGGTTCGGATGCGTGAACGAGTGGTTGCCGATATCGTTGCCCTCGTCGACGATCCTCCGAACGAGATCCGGGTTTTCCTGGCCGTAGCTGCCGACGATAAAGAACGTTGCCGGGACGCCTTTCGACTTCAACGCGTCGAGGATCTTCGGCGTCCACGTCGGATCCGGGCCGTCGTCGAACGTCAGCGCGACGAGGCCGGGATGATCGCCGGTTCTCTGGATAACGTAGCTCGAAGGCGTCGAAATGTACGCCTCGTCGGCGATCACGCCATCGGGCGTTAGATCGAAACTGCGGCTCCCGTCCTGTGGTTCCGCGATTACCTGAAGGATCTCGCCGACGCCTTCAAAGTCGATGTCGTAACCGTAGCGGATCGTCTTCAGGTCCTCGATTCCGGGCCGCGCCGTTTTCTCGCCGCCGAAAACGTCCCAGAGACTCGGATCTTCCGAGCCGAGCCGCCACAGCGCGAAGCCGAAGGGCCGGTATCGCTCGGCGACCGCAATTTGATTGAAGGCGGTCGGTGCGTCGAGAAACCAAACCGTGTGATGGCTTCCGTCGTCCTCGTCGTACGAAAAATGCGGATTCATCGACGTGCGGTCGAAATCGATCCGCGCCTCCGAATCTCGCGCCGAGAGCACCGCTTCCTGGAACGAAACCTCTTTCGCCTCGCCCGCGCCGCTGGCCCAATCGTACCCGTAACTGCCGATGCAGACGATCGTCTTCGACGGGTCAAGTTCCTTCATTCGGCGCGCCA
>JAKOSS010000886.1 GCA_029777145.1 Acidobacteriota bacterium
AGGCCGTTTCGATCCTTGCCGATTTCGACCACGAGTCCGTTTTCGAAACGATCCTTTTGGCGTGCGCCGATCCGACGCGCGAGGTTCGCGCCGCGGCTGCCCGCGGATTGTTCCGGCTCAGCTTTGACCGTGCCGATGCGTGGACGCGGATCTGCGAAACGAACGATGAATTCAGGATGCGGCATTCGGCCCGCGCGGCGATGGAAGCCGATCTCGTCCTGCGGTCGCTCGACCGGCTCGTTCACCCCGATCACAAGATCGCGTACGAAGCCTTCACGCTTTTGGCGTTGATGATCAAGACGGACGAAACCGAAAAACTGTTCGAAGCGGTCGAGAGCCATCACGACGAAAACGTCCAGCTCGGATTTCTCAAGGTCATCGAGATCGTCCAGGACGATCGCTGCGTCCCGCGGCTTCAGAACATGCTGAACAAGCTCATGATCCCGAAGGACATGAAGGACCGGGTCGAAGAAGTCATCGCGAGCATGGAACTCGTGGGGGTTTGAGTCAGTACCGCCTGCGTCAGCGGGCGGCTTCATGGAGACGAGGCCGGTTCCGATTGGACCGGCTTTTTTGTTGCGATCCGCCGGCTGACGCAGGCGGTACTGACTTTTCGCATCCGATACGCTACAATTTATGTGTGAAATTCCGTCTTATCTCTGAAAATCAACCGAAGGGCGATCAGCCGGCGGCGATCGACCAGATCGTCGCGGCGCTCAACGAAGGCGTCAAGAACCAGGTGCTGCTCGGTATCACCGGGAGCGGCAAGACCTTCACGATCGCGAACATGATCGATCGCGTCCAGCGGCCGACTCTCGTGCTTGCGCACAACAAGACGCTCGCGGCGCAGCTTTATCAGGAATTCAAAACGTTCTTTCCCGAGAATTCAGTTGAATACTTCGTCTCTTATTACGACTATTACCAGCCTGAGGCTTACGTGCCCGCGTCCGATCTCTATATCGAAAAGGAAGCGACGATCAACGACGAGATCGACCGGCTCAGACTGAGCGCGACTCGCGCGCTTTTCGAACGCCGCGACGTGATCGTCGTCGCGTCCGTATCGTGCATCTACGGACTCGGTGATCCTGATGCGTACTACGGCATGCTGATGTTCGTCGAGCCGGGAATGGAGCTCAAGCGCGAGGAGTTGCTTCGCAAACTCGTCGAACTCCAGTACGAGCGGGCCGAGATCAACTTTGAGCGCGGCAACTTCCGTGTCCGCGGCGACGTCGTCGAGATCTACCCAAGCTATCAGGACCTCGCGTATCGGATCGAATTTTGGGGCGACGAGATCGACGCGATCTACACCATCGATCCGTTGCTCGGCGAGGTCAAGGAGAAACACGAGACGCGGCTGCCGATCTATCCGAAAACACACTACGTGATGTCGCAGGGGACGATCAAACGGGCGATCAAGACCATTCGCGAGGAACTCGACTGGTGGGAGGAAGAACTGATCAAGCAGGGCAAACTCGTTGAATCGCAACGGCTTCACCAGCGGACGATGTATGATCTCGAAATGATCAAGGAGATGGGTTTTTGCCACGGCATCGAGAACTACTCGCGGCATCTGACGGGCAAGAAACCTGGAGAGCCGCCTCCGACATTGCTCCATTACCTGCCGGAAGACACGATCATCGTCATTGACGAATCGCATCAGACGATCCCGCAGCTCGGCGCGATGTACAAGGGCGACCAGTCGCGAAAAGGGACGCTCGTCGAATACGGTTTCAGGCTGCCGTCGGCAAAGGACAACCGTCCGCTTTGCTTCGAGGAATTCGAGGCGATCAGAGGTCAGACGATCTACGTTTCGGCGACTCCCGGCGATTTCGAGCTTCGCCAGACCGAGGGCGAGGTGATCGAGCAGATCATCCGTCCGACCGGACTGCTCGATCCGGAGGTCGAGGTCCGGCCGGTACGCGGGCAGATCGACGATCTACTCAACGAGGTACGCGTCCGGTCCGAGCGCAACGAACGCGTGCTCGTCACGACGCTGACCAAGAAAATGGCCGAGTCGCTTTCTGAGTATTTCGCCGAGGTCGGCGTCCGCGTTACGTATCTCCATTCGGACATCGACACGCTCGAGCGGATCCGGATACTGCGCGATCTCCGGCGCGGCGAGTTCGACGTGCTCGTCGGCATCAATCTGCTTCGCGAAGGACTCGATCTGCCGGAAGTCTCGCTCGTGGCGATCCTCGACGCCGACAAAGAGGGATTTCTGCGGTCCGAACGATCGCTGATCCAGACGATCGGCCGCGCCGCCCGCAATGCCGGCGGAAAGGCGATCCTTTATGCGGACAAGATCACCGATTCGATGCGGCGCGCGATCGAGGAGACCGAGCGGCGTCGCCAGTTGCAGGAAGAGTACAACACCGAGCACGGCATCACGCCGCAGACGATCGTGAAATCGATCGAATCGACGCTCGTCACGGCGTACGAAGCCGACTACTTCAAGATCCCGCTCGAACTCGACGCATACGACGAGTACTCACCGAAACAGATCAAGGAGACGATCGCGGGGCTCGAACGCGAAATGCGCGACGCCGCCAAAGAGATGAAATTCGAGCGCGCCGCCGAATTGCGCGACAAACTCAAGTATCTCCGCGACCGGCAAATGCA
>JAKOSS010000887.1 GCA_029777145.1 Acidobacteriota bacterium
GATTTCGACACGACGAATTCGAAGATCGAAGACTTCTTCCGAAATCCCAATTCCGCAATCCCAAATGTTGTCATCGTGCCCGGTTTCATCGCCTCTGACGCCGACGGGAACACGACAACGCTCGGGCGCGGCGGCAGCGATTACACGGGAGCGATCCTCGCGGCGGCGCTCGACGCGCGGGTACTCGAGATCTGGACCGACGTTTCCGGAATGATGACGGCCGACCCGCGGATCGTGCGGAATATCCGACGGATCTCGCACATTACCTACCGCGAGGCGATGGAATTGTCGCACTTCGGCGCAAAGGTCATCTATCCGCCGACGATCCAGCCGGTGCTGAAAAAGAAGATCCCGGTTTTCATCAAGAACACATTTGCGCCCGAAGACTACGGCACGCTGATCGAATCCGAAGTCACGGACGAGACCGAGATCATCCGCGGCATCTCGAGCATCGACAAGATCACGGTGCTCAACCTTGAAGGCAGCGGCATGGTAGGCATTCCCGGATTCTCGAAACGGCTTTTCGATGCGCTGTCGCGCGCCCAGATCAATGTCATCCTGATCACGCAGAGCTCGTCCGAGCACTCGATCTGCGTCGCGATCGAGGATAAGTTCGGATCGACCGCGAAATCGGCCGTCGACAGGGAATTCGAGTACGAAATCGCGGTCGGCAAGATCGATCCGCTGCGCGTCGAGAACGGCTTTTCGATCCTCGCGCTCGTCGGCGACAATATGAAGGCGCACACCGGCATTTCCGGCAAGATGTTCGCCGCGCTCGGCCACAACGGCATCAACATCCACGCCATCGCCCAAGGGTCGTCGGAACGCAACATTTCGGCGATCATCCGTTCCGATGACGTCAAGAAGGCCGTCAACACGCTTCACGAAGAATTCTTCTCAGACGGGAAGAAGCAGATCAACCTCTTCATCGCGGGCGTCGGCAACGTCGGAAAACGCCTCCTCGGGCAACTGGCGCAGCAGGCCGAATACCTCAGTGAGAATCTAAACCTGAACGTCCGCGTTGTCGGCATCGCGAACAGCAAACGCTTTGTTTTCAACGAAGAAGGGATCGACGTTGCGGAGTTCGGATTTGTGAATGGGGATTTGGGAACGGCGTACGATTCTGCCGGCACCGAATTGGCTGACCTGATCACCGAAAAGAACCTGCGCAATTCGGTCTTCGTCGATGTCACCGCGAGTTCGGGGATCGTCGCGAATTACCCGAAGCTGCTCGGACGCTCGGTCGCGATCGTCGCCTGCAACAAGGTCGCGGCGTCGGGCGACGTCGATTCTTACAAACGATTGAAGGATCTGGCGCGCGAGTACGACACGCCGTTTTTGTTCGAGACCAACGTCGGCGCGGGACTTCCGATCATCAACACGCTCAACGATCTGATGCGCAGCGGCGACCGGATAAGGCGCATCGAGGCGGTGCTTTCGGGAACGCTCAATTTCGTCTTCAACAATTACGACGGCAGCCGCTCGTTCGCTTCGGTCGTCCGCCAGGCGCAGGATGAGGGTTATACCGAGCCCGATCCGCGGCTCGATCTGTGCGGCACGGACGTCGCGCGGAAGATCCTGATCCTCGCGCGCGAGGCCGGCTTCGCGCTCGGGATGGACGACATCGAAAACAATGGTTTTCTGCCCGA